>JAYQWJ020000709.1:0-2974 GCA_035829175.2 Candidatus Albibeggiatoa psychrophila | reverse complement strand
ATAGAGGTCTTTTTAACTAGTATGAATAATCTAAAAATGCCTTACTGAACTCATAGCAATAGTAACGGATGGGAAGCATTTCTAACTCAGAACCTTCTATATAAGTAAGCAAATTCAATATTAGATATATATAGGCAAAAGAGAGATACCCATTATTCTCCTTTCAGACTTTCATAACTCATTAATTAAATAAGAAAACCCAAATATTCCGCAAAGATTCTCAAAAAAACCAAAGAAAAGAGTTGACGTTGATTGAGAGATGCGTATAATGCGCAATCTTTCACGGGACACAGCGGCGAAGTTGCTGAGTCAGCAGTAAGTGAAACAACCTTTTAGAGAAGTAATAAAGAAGTTTGGATTTGATGTTCGATTAAATTCAAAAAGATTAAAAAAAGGTTGACAGCAGTTTTAAGGTGTATATAATGCACCGCTTGCACAGAGAAAGCAGCTCAAACGATTGCAGGAACTGTGAGTTAACTCTAAGAAGTTAAAATAATATTTTAAAGTTAAGTTTAATTCAAACCACTTCAAAATAAAATTTAAAAAAGAGTTGACAGAAAAAACAAGATGAGTATAATGCATCGCTTCACAGCAACAAGCTAAAACAAGATTGAAACAATTGAGTTTTAGCTAGCTGGAAAGAAAAAGAATTAAAGGTTAGCAGCTTAAAGTAATTTAAGAAGTTGTTGACAAGTAAAAAAGAAGTTTGCTAGAATAGCGGTCTTCTTAACTAAGCAGTAAAGCTTAGAAGCTCTTTAAACAATTTGGGTAAACAAGCAATTTGTGTGGACATTCGCATTATTTGTATTATACAAACAAATTAATGCACAGTCTATTCATTTTTGAGTAAACTTGCGTTTAGCAGTATATTTATTGAGTAAACAAGATTTAAACTGAAGAGTTTGATCATGGCTCAGATTGAACGCTGGCGGTATGCTTAACACATGCAAGTCGAACGCGAAAGCACCTTCGGGTGTAAGTAGAGTGGCGGACGGGTGAGTAAGGCATGGGAATCTGCCCTATAGCGGGGGATAACTTGGGGAAACCCAAGCTAATACCGCATACACCTACGGGTAAAAGATGGCCTCTTCTTGAAAGCTATTACTATAGGATGAGCCCATGTAAGATTAGCTAGTTGGTAGGGTAAAAGCCTACCAAGGCTACGATCTTTAGCTGGTCTGAGAGGACGATCAGCCACACTGGGACTGAGACACGGCCCAGACTCCTACGGGAGGCAGCAGTGGGGAATATTGGACAATGGGGGCAACCCTGATCCAGCAATACCGCGTGTGTGAAGAAGGCCTGCGGGTTGTAAAGCACTTTTATCTGTGAGGAAGGGTTTAATGCCAATACCATTAGACATTGACGTTAGCAGAAGAAAAAGCACCGGCTAACTCTGTGCCAGCAGCCGCGGTAATACAGAGGGTGCAAGCGTTAATCGGAATTACTGGGCGTAAAGGGTGCGTAGGCGGTTTAGTAAGTCGGATGTGAAAGCCCTGAGCTTAACTTGGGAACTGCATTCGAAACTGCAAGACTAGAGTACAGAAGAGGAAAGTGGAATTCCCGGTGTAGCGGTGAAATGCGTAGATATCGGGAAGAACATCAGTGGCGAAGGCGACTTTCTGGACTGATACTGACGCTGAGGTACGAAAGCGTGGGGAGCAAACAGGATTAGATACCCTGGTAGTCCACGCCCTAAACGATGAGAACTAGATGTTGGAAGGAATTGCCTTTTAGTGTCGTAGCTAACGCGATAAGTTCTCCGCCTGGGGAGTACGACCGCAAGGTTAAAACTCAAATGAATTGACGGGGGCCCGCACAAGCGGTGGAGCATGTGGTTTAATTCGATGCAACGCGAAGAACCTTACCTGGCCTTGACATCCTTGGAACCTCGCAGAGATGTGGGGGTGCCTTCGGGAACCGAGAGACAGGTGCTGCATGGCTGTCGTCAGCTCGTGTCGTGAGATGTTGGGTTAAGTCCCGCAACGAGCGCAACCCTTGTCCTTAGTTGCCAGCACGTAAAGGTGGGAACTCTAAGGAGACTGCCGGTGACAAACCGGAGGAAGGTGGGGACGACGTCAAGTCATCATGGCCCTTACGAGTAGGGCTACACACGTGCTACAATGGCAAATACAGAGGGCCGCAAGACCGCGAGGTGGAGCAAATCCCAGAAAATTTGTCGTAGTCCGGATTGGAGTCTGCAACTCGACTCCATGAAGTCGGAATCGCTAGTAATCGCGGATCAGAATGTCGCGGTGAATACGTTCCCGGGCCTTGTACACACCGCCCGTCACACCATGGGAGTGGGTTGCACAAGAAGTAGGTAGCTTAACCTTCGGGATGGCGCTTACCACTTTGTGATTCATGACTGGGGTGAAGTCGTAACAAGGTAGCCGTAGGGGAACCTGCGGCTGGATCACCTCCTTTAAAGAAAGTGTGATATAGATAATGTCGAGTGTTCACACAAATTGCTTGAAACGTGTTTTGGGTCTGTAGCTCAGTTGGTTAGAGCGCACCCCTGATAAGGGTGAGGTCGGTGGTTCAAATCCACCCAGACCCACCAATCAATAGACAGTTAATACAGATTGTTATTTGATTTTTTTGGGGCTATAGCTCAGCTGGGAGAGCGCCTGCCTTGCACGCAGGAGGTCCGCGGTTCGATCCCGCGTAGCTCCACCACTCTTAAAAAACACAATTACCCAAATAAAAAAGTATTTACTGCTAAATGCTGGTTATTGAAAAAAATCAACATTTATCAGTGAATATTACTTTTATTCTTGCTAGTTAGAATTTAAAGCTAGACATAGAATGAAAGCAGCTCTTTAAAAAATAGACGAAGTAAAGAAAAGTAAAATTGTACACTGCTCTGAATCAATGGAAAAACCAAAGATTAGTACCCTTTGGGACTAAATTGAGACAGAGAAAGCATTCAAACAAACCAGTTATTTGAAAAAGTAAAGGTGTTAATCTTCAT
>JAYQWJ020000708.1:0-4128 GCA_035829175.2 Candidatus Albibeggiatoa psychrophila | reverse complement strand
GTTAACAATTTTCTCAACTAAGCTTGTTCGGAAATTTTTCAGCAATTTGCTAAATCTAATCATTGTGTTATTGCAAGACACCGTTTTAACTTGAGATATTGTTATAATGATAGGGGTAAAAAATGCGGAGAACATGATGCACATATATCGAGTAACAGCTTACTTATGCGGTTTGTATTTATTGATAGCGACACAGATAGTATGCGCGACAAATATAATCATTGTTGTACGAGGCAATGCTAACTTTGCACCTAAAGAGATGACTATAAATGGCGAATTGACAGGGTTTCACATTGAGTTGATACGTGAGACCGCTAAAATACTAAATATGCAAGTTGCATTTAAAAGTGTCTCATGGTCTCGTGCATTGCAATTAGTTAAAGATGGCGACGTAGATGCTATTAGTTATGCTGCAAAAAGTACAGAACGTGGCAAATATCTATACTATTTTGAAGAAAATGTTCTTTCTGATGATGAATTATGTTTTATGGGATTGGCTTCTAATAAATCACAATTTGCAGCTTATGATGGCACATTAGAATCTATTAGCCATTTTAAAATCGGTATAGTACGGAATTTTACTTATGGTGATAAATTTGATAACAATTCAAGTTTGAACAAGCAATTTGCAGAAAATAGAGCACAAATACACACGAGGTTATTCACTAAACATATTGATTTAACGGTGGTTGAACGCAATGTATTTAGTGAAGTGTATGGAAATTTGCAACCTAGTTTGGTCATTTTAACCCCGCCATTTCTTAAAAATAAGAATTATCTCGCCTTTTCAAAAGCACATGATCTTGAAGGCAAGCTAGCCAAACGTTTTGCTGAAGCAATGACAAGTTTTAAACGCAAGCCTGAATATCAAAAATTATTAGAAAAGTATGATCTTAATGAATAATATCCAGAGTTTGCGCTATTTCATATTCAATTTACTGAATGGTCAATTTTAAAAAATGGGTAGCGCAAGAAATACACGGATCATAATTTCTAATCACGGTCTCAGCATATAAACGCAACTCATCTGGCGCAGTATCTAAGCCTTTTTGCTGCAAAGAAAAACGTAAATCTTGTTCAATTTGAGCCTGATTCTGACTGGTTGGCGGCACAATTTGAGTTGCGATAACACGCCCTTGTTCATCTAATTCCCATTGATGCCATAACATGCCACGCGGTGCTTCTGTACAACCAAAGCCAATACCCGCGTAGGTTTTTTCCACTGGAATATATGGCGTATCCGTTGGCACATAGTCGCGTAAAATCCGAATCGCTTCTAAAAATGCGTAATGCACTTCCGCTGCTCGCGCCACAATGCTGTGAAACATATTATTGCTGGGAAATTGAATCGCGGTTTTAGCTAAATTGGTTTTGACAGGTTCGGGTAATAAATCAAAATTTAAATTCACTCGCGCCAAAGGTCCTAACAAATACGGTTTATCTTCTAGCAAAGAATGCAATGCAGTTGAATGTGGAACTTGGAACTCTTTGAAATAATTGTTATATTCACTGATAGAAATGTCTAAACCCTCAGTGGAAACCAAGTTACCCTCATTCATCGGATATTCGTCAGGATGTTTGACTGAGACACAATTAAAATCTTGCGTATTATCAGGTAAATTTAAACTCGCTGTCCACTCAACCAATTGTTCAACTTGGGGTAATGCTTCCTCTAATTTCTGTAATAAGACTTTTGCTTGCTTTGCAGTTGGAGCTTGATAGAATCCGCCGACTTTTGCGCCCACGGGATGCACTGAACGTCCACCAAGCATTTTAATAATTTGATTGCCTAATTCTTGTAAATACACACCGCGTGTTACTACTTCGGGATGGTCTTTGGCTAATTCAGGCGCACTGCTATAACCAAGAAAATCGGGGGCAGCAAGTAAATGAATGTGCAAATTATGGCTTTCAATCCATTCACCACAGTACAGCAAACGGCGCATAGCACGAATCCAAGGGGTGATTTCGAGTTTTAAAATCGACTCCATCGCATGAATTGTACTCATTTGATACGCCACAGGACAGATGCCACAGATACGCGCGACTAAATCGGGCATTTCAAAATAATCACGTCCTTCGGCAAATTTTTCAAAATAACGCGGCGGTTCAAAAATACGCAATTTCAAATCGCTGATTTCACCCCCTCGAATGCTTAAATCTAACGCGCCTTCACCTTCAACCCGTGCCAATACAGGGACATTAATCACAATTTCACGCTGTTCTTGATTTGTCGTACTCATGATTGAGCCTCTTGAATCGCTTCACCTGCTTTAGCAAAACTGGGTGCGGCATTGTTGATAAATAAAAATTTACGTGCCACTTGTTCGGGTTGATAGCCTAAACCTTGTATTCGCTGTCCTAAAGATTCGCCATTAATTTCTTCAGCAGGACCATAGCAAGCATAACAGTCACGACCGATACTGGGACAAATTGCGCCACAACCCGTTCGGGTGACAGGCCCCATGCACGGTGCACCTTTCGCCACCATCACACAAGTATTGTGCAAGCGTTTACATTCTAAACACACTTTGTCTTGTTCTTGATAGGGAATGACCCCGAATAATAAAGCCCGAATCGCGGATACAATTTGATATGAATTAATCGGACAGCCCCAGATTTCTAAATCAACCCGCACATGTTTGGTGATTGGGGTTGCGGTGTCTAAACTTTGGATAAATTCAGGCTGAGCATAAATGCTTTGTGTCCATTCTGCGACATCGTTTACATTGCGCAAGGCTTGAATCCCACCCGTGGTTGCACATGCGCCAATCGTGACTAAGAATTTACTGTTTTTACGCACCATTTGAATCCGTTCAGCTTCTTCTGGAGTCGACACACTGCCTTCAATAAACGCAATATCGACTGCTTCTTCTGGATTAATCGGCCCTGCTTCGACAAAATGGACAATTTCCAACATATCGGATAGCACCAGCAATTGTTGTCCTGCATTGAGAAATGCCAATTGACAGCCATCACAGGAGCTAAATTTATGCACTGCAATTTTAGGTTTGGAGTGAAAACGTTTGATGTCCAATAACATATATGTCGCCACCTATCGCATGAATACAGCCTATATGATAACCCAAACTACATCAAAAATGGCTATCATAGTAAATATTAATATGACTATAATCTAATTGCATTACGGTTTTTTTGTGGGTTAAAAATAGTTTGACATTATACTGATGATTAGTTTATTTTATATCCAAACACAGGTAGCATAGATTATGTTTAATCTGGTTTATAACTAAAATTTTAAAATCTCAAGTAATGACTAAGTTGCTTGAATATTATTAAATAGTCCTATCAAGGAGGAACTATGCATTTAACTAAACTTATCGGTGTAACTGGTCTTGTATTAGGTTTAAGCTTTTCTGGTGGTGTTATTGCTGACAATGCAAAAGCAACTTCTGATGAAGTAATGGCGAAAGTACAAGAAGCAGCAACAGCTTTAAAAGCTGGCGACTCTGCATTAGCTGAGTTCAACACTGATGGTAAGTGGAATCCAGAAAACAAATGGGTTTGGAAAGACACTTATGTTTTCGTTTATGATTGTGATGCAGACAAAGCATTAGCTCACCCAACCTTGGCAGTTGAAGGCAAAACAATCATGGGTATTAAAGATAAAGCAGGCAAAGAATTATTTGTAGCTTTATGTGAAGCTGGCAAACAAGAAAATGGTGGTTGGGTATCTTACATGTGGCCTAAGAAAGGTGAAACTGATCCTTCACAAAAAGTTTCTTATGCTTTACAAGTAGAAGGTCAATCTTTCCAAGTTAGCTCTGGTATTTACAGCGATGATGCTGACGTTGCTAAATTGAATGCAGGATTAACAGCAGAGTAATTTTTTTAGGGCTGGTTGCTTAGTTTAAGTTGCCAGTTCTTTTGACATTTTATACGACCGTTTTTGCCCCCCTCCTCATTATTAATAACCCCTCAATTTTTCAGAAAGCCTTCCTTCCTTCCTTTAAATGAGAATTTGCCAGCTCCAATGGTTCGGACAAATAATCATAAAATCAGGCAGCAATAGCCCCGTAATTACACAGGGAGTGAAAGTCTGGACAAGATTCAATAGAATTGAAGTCGAGACCTAACCAAGTATGAAGAAAAGCGTAAAAGCATGAG
>JAYQWJ020000707.1:0-9340 GCA_035829175.2 Candidatus Albibeggiatoa psychrophila | reverse complement strand
GTGAAATTACATTGAAAATAATCTAAAAATTTCGTTAACTGCGGAACGTCGGTTGCAACATCTCTATTGGCTATACCTCAAGAGTTTGTATCGCCTCAAGCTTAATATTTTCTCTCGATGCAGAGTGCTGGACTGGCTCTGCATGAAAAAAATAACTCATTTCCAATTACCAATTAGAATAAAAGATGCCCAGTCAGCAGGATATTTATCTTCAATAAATTCTTGTTGCACTTTTTGTAATATTTGAGCCTTATTTAAACTATCTGTTTTAACTTTTTTTAGCTTTTCATAAAAGGAAGTCATCAAGTCAGCAGTTGTTTTATCATCAACTGGCCATAGTGTGGCCAAAACACTTTTTGCACCTGTTTTATAAGCAATACCTGCAAGACCAAAAGCTGCTAAATTATCTCCTTTTGCAGTTTCACAAGCACTAAGAGTCAATAGATCAAGTTCTGTTTTATTTCTTCTCTTCAATAACCATTCAAAACGGTTTAAATCCAGCTTCTCATTATTAGTTAAAATAAACGTTTTCAAAGGGTTTCTACTAAACTTACCATGTGATGCAATATGAATCATTCTGTACTCATTAACAGTTAGTTTTTTTCCCATATTTAAGGAAGAAAAGTTTTCATTTAGCAAAATTTCATTTTTTGTTACATTAAATATGCTTTTGATGTTTTGGATTTCTTGTTCTACATGAGGTAAAGCTTTAAATTCTGGAAACTTAGCAGACTTCTTTGACAAACCATTTAAAGAAATCATTACGTTTTGTATACTATCAGACATATTTTTGTTGTTGTCAAAAAGAATACTTAAACTAGGCGTGACAACCGTCGCGTATTCACTTAATACTCTTTTGTTAACTGTATTTCCATTTTCTACAGTTTTATAAATTAATGTAGAAATTGGAATCATATACATATTACTTTCAGGAACAACAATTAACGTTTTAATCTGCTGTTTTTGTAAAATAGAATGAATAGGCTCAATTAACCATTTTCCTAATTCGAAAAGAGCATTTTGGTATTCTCCTGGGTTTTTTGATTCGATATTGTTTCTTAAAATATTAATCTGTTTTTCAACATAAGAACGTGAAATATTTGCTGTCACAGTCCTTATATCTAATTCAGTATTTGCTAAAGGTAAAATAATAATTAGTTTTATATATTCTTTGAAAAAGATGGGATAAAAAAATGCTGCGTCTTGTTCTAAGTGAGAAGCTAATGTAGAAAAAGAAATAAGCGACTTTTCTTCCGATTTAAAACAAGGGTTGTTCTGTGAATATTGTGTACAATTATCGAAAGAATAAAAAGCTTGTAATTTTTCATTATTAAACTTTTCCATGACTTCTAATGCACTAATTACTTTTCTTTGCTGTAAATAAATTTTAACTAGCGATTTATAGATTGGTTCAATATGTCTTTTAAAAGGAGACTTAGCATCTCGACTACCTTGGGATAATAAAGTTGTTTTTATGGCTTGCAAACTATCAATAGCAGCAATATAAGCCTTTTTAGCTGATTCAATCTCATTATGTGCTTCTAATAATTGTCCATATTTCCATTCCCAATAGTATGTTATTTCCTGATTTTTATTATATTTCAATTTAAAAACTGTTTGCTGTAATAATTTTTTTGCACAATGATATTGAGATGTAGCTTGTTTACATACTTGTTTCCATAAATTACTATTTGTTGGATAAGAAAGAAATTCTCCTAAGTAACCATAAGCAAGGATAAAAGTGATATTGTCCAAAGGCAAATTCTGATATTTTACTAATTGCAAATTGCTGATAATAATATCTTTAAATAAATCTAGTAGTTCTGCATCGGAATCTTTTCTGACAATTGATGAAAGTAATTCCAAAATCACGACTTGCCGATGCAGCTTAGTTTCTGTAGGAACAGCTTTTGTATAAGTAATAAATTTAAAGAGTTTCTTTATATACTGCTTGATTTGTTTATGTTTTTCCACTTTGATGGATAATTTAATTAAATTAGTATAAATTTTTATGTACATTAAGGGTTTATCATGTTCACTTGTCCAATCTAAAGCTTTTTTATAATTTTCTTCAGCCACAGAGTAATGTACTTTCTTAACAAGAAAATTTGCATAACTATTATAAACATGCGCTTTAACAGCATTATCAGTAGTGTTTTCTACCATAGATTTTGCTTTATCTAGCACTTTCTTAGCTTCCACAATTTCTTCTTCCAATAGATAAATATCACCTTGATAACTCAAAAGCAAAGCTTTTTGTGAATTTGTCAAAGAGGGAATATCAAACAACATTTTATTTAGCAATTTATTGGCTATTATGTATTGTGTTTGCTGTTGGCAAGCATTTAGATGTTTAATATTATCTTCAAAACTTTTAAGAGGTATCTTGTTGATTAGATTTGGAAGACATACAATATCACTTACTAATGCTTCAGCGTGAGACACAAATAAGTAAAATGAAAAAAATGTGGCAAGCGTTAAGAGTTTCATATTCTTTTCCTTTTTTAACCAAATGGTCTCCAAAACATTAGCATTAACCAAAGAATAAATAAGTATAAACTGATGATAGATTGAACACCACAGATAGTTCTTAGTATGGAGTTATAAACTTCTATAGAATATTCTTTTGTTAACAATAATTTTAAAAAGTAGCTAATAGACCAGTTTCCATAATCTTGGTTTTGCCAACCAATTTTGAATGCAGAAAGTAAGCTCAAGTAAAAAGCATTTAATCCAATCCATAGTAACCAAAAAAAATACCAAAAAATTTTATCATACCATAATACATGACATATTTTTGTTTGATAATGAGTTTGATGATTATCACTCATATTTACTCGTTTATCACTAATTAATAACGAAAATATTACTGCAAGTAGTGTGAAAGAAAATAACACAAAGACTGAGTTGGGTATAATAGTAAAAGGTTCAGGCAATATGGTAAAGGAGGCAAGAAGAAGAATAAAACCTAATATGAATAACATGAAAAGTAACGGAAACAAGTGTAGTAATAATTTAGACCATGAATAATTTTTATAGGTATAATCAATATATTCTTTCATAGTTATGTTTTCCATAATACTTTTTTGAGGATTATAATTAATAAGATAAATTTCTTTAGCAAATACATTGAATCCAAAGAACATAAAAATAAAGTAAATACCAGTAAAGACAATTAGCAAGGCTAATAAAATAACTAAAGGTTGCCAAGGTTTAAGACCATAATCACAAGTCCATTCAAATAATACTACCCATGTCAAATAAAACCAATAGTTTTGTTCTTTAAGCTTTTCTTGTTTTGTCTTGTAAATCATTTGAGTAATCATTCTTTCTTTTTCTTCAACACCTACTCGACGTAGTGCATTGCGAAGTTCTAACATTGCAGGTGCTGAATTTGAATGCTTCAGCTGAAAAATAACTGTATCAAAATTTTTAATACTAGAAAAAGAAAAAATATTAGGTAAATTACCAAGTTTAGGAAAAAAGATTGCGTTTTTAATATTAGCATTATCTAAAATCGTTTCATGCAATATAGTTTGATATATCTTTGCGTTTTCTAATTTTGCATAAGAGAGTTGAGCGTTTGTTAAGTTTGTGTAGCTTAAATCAGCTTTATTGAGGTTTGTGTGATACAAATTAGCATCATTAAGTTTGGCATTATTTAGATTAACATCGCGCATATTAGCATAATTAATTGTAGCTCCTCTCATTATAGCACTGTTAAAATCTGCGCCAGTTGCAACTACTTTATACATTGAAGCTAGTTCAAATACTGCATTAAATAGATATGCTTCATTTAGGTTCGCACCTCGTAAATCAGCCTTAGAAAAAATAGTTTGTTCACACTTCGCTTTATAAAGATAAGCTTTTCTTAGGATAGCCCTAGATAAATCTTTTCTATTTAGATTTAAAAAGGATAAGTCACTACCACATAAGTTAGCACGACGTGTATCATTTAGGTCAATTTCAGTTTCTTTTAAATTTTCTATTTCTTTGAGCCATTGCCCATGTTGGTCAATAATTTCATTTAATTCAGTTTGATCTAATTTTTTGTTTACATATTTGCCAGTACACTCTTCTACTTTTGGAACACTTGGTAACTCTTGCGATGCTAAAACAACATTTGTGAAGACTAAAAGTATAATAAAATAAGATAATTTCATTGTTGTGCCTGTATTTAAAATGTATTTATTAAATTTTTTTCATTAGTATGCTAAGATTAAACTATATTAGCTTGGTATTTCAATAGCTAATACTTCTGTGTATTTTAATTGCAAGGTATTAAGAATATGAACTTTCAACAACTCTTTTGCACTTTACTAATCCTTTTACTTCCAATTAATGTATTTTCTTTTGATTGTCAAACCTGTGGCACATCAAGCCATAATGGGCTTCCAGAGCTAACACCCGTAAGAGGTGATGTATCTAAAATACCTATTAACCGTAATGATAAAGAAGAAAAGGCTATACTCGAAATACTAGCACCACAGAAACAGGAAGGATTATTAAGGTTAGGACAAACACTTAAGGCACAGCCAACCTTATACTTCTTTTTTGATCCAAAAAAAATTAAATCTGGTGATTTTACTCTTAAGCTTGATATCAGAAAACAGAATCCACCCAATCCTCTTGAAGAAGTAATGCCAGAAATACTTGTTGAAAAAAAAATCACGCTTGATGACAGCTCAACTAAAATACATCACTTGCGTCTTGGAGAGTATTTGGGTACTGAAAATAATTTACAGGACAACACGGTCTACAAGTGGTCTATAACCTTAACATGTGATGACGCACAAAAAGAATATAGTAGTTATGGACTTATAAAAGTAACATCTGATTCAAATGACGAAATTATCCAAAACTGTATTAAGGACTGTCTCAAAAGTTCTAAAGAAAATGTTGTTACTTTTTGTAAAAAA
The DNA here is from genome assembly GCA_035829175.2 of Candidatus Albibeggiatoa psychrophila. Classification (GTDB taxonomy): domain Bacteria; phylum Pseudomonadota; class Gammaproteobacteria; order Beggiatoales; family Beggiatoaceae; genus Albibeggiatoa; species Albibeggiatoa psychrophila. Next base: position 4,421 of record JAYQWJ020000707.1, on the reverse strand, counting down.
TATGCTTGGTATGATGCTTTAAATTCTTTACTTGAACAATTGAATATTGCTACAGCCTCGCCAGAAAAAAAGAAACAAATCTTTAATTTCTTGAAAGGAGAAGTAAGCAATGAACTTCAAAAGAGTTTAAAAGGGTATTTGAAACTTCCTTAATTGACAGGTTCCATATCAAAGAATATTGGTGCAAGTGTTTGACCAAGCTTTGTTAAGGGAGTGTCTGCAGGTATTTTGACAGCTAACCAACTATTTTCTTTATTGATAAGTGGAACGCGACTACAAATATCAAGTGGCATTTTAAATGCCTCTAGTTGCGTTAATGCCAAATTTTCTAAACTAAGCTCTTCTTCTGCATCGATTTGTATTTTTCCTGTTTCTCCATAGACAGATGAGGTATTAATAGTGGTATTCTCATTAAGCATTGATTCTGTCTTGATTCGAATATTTCCGCCATCACCCTTTATTGACCCTAAGTCAATTTCTGAGTCTTTTAGAAAAACCAGTTGTTCTGATGATAGGTTTATGTTTCCTGCATTTTCGTCATACGAGCGAGTTGAAATATAAGAGTTATCGATGACACTCCCTCCAATATTTACTATCTGTAAACTACCACCATTGTCTTCAAATGATGCACTTATAATATTGCTATCTGTCATAGCGAGTATTTTGTTTGCGGTAATATTAATCAAACCGCCAGAACCAGTACCATCATTAAATGTATATAAGCTACTATTTTCTCTGAGAGATATGTAATCTGCTTCAATGTCTATTTTTCCAGCACTGCCTTTTGTATCTAATTCTGCACTAGAAGAAATAACTGATTGGTTACTAAGTAAAAGATATGATGTATCAATATCAATATCCCCCGCATTACCCAAACCTATAAATTCTTCTTTTATGCCATAGTCAAGATAATCTGAGTTATAGCCCACTGATGCAGTAATGTAGCTTTGATTTAGTATTATTTCACCACCATTACCATTTGTTGCAATTTTTATTGAACCTGCATTACCAGCCCCATCAGTAGACGCTTCAATCATGCCATTATTCAATTCAATATAAGGTGTTGTGATATTTATATCGCCTGCGACAGAATTATCAAAATTGCTGTGGTTGACTGTGTTGATGGTATTAGAGGCAAGTTGAAAATCTAACGGGGAAAGCGGAGAATCACAATCTGTACAGGTTATGTTGTCAATTAAGATGTCTGGCGTTAAATTGTCGAGTTCTTCACCAGAAAATAACGCTGCTATTTCGAAATCAGAAGAGTTCACATAACAATTATAACCATCACAACTAATAGGTTCATCAAACTTTGTAGTACAAGTATCATAAGTACAAATATTTATGATGTCCCCAATAGCAGAATCATAGTCAGTGATTTCTTGGTTAAAATACTCTGGTGAAAGTGGAGAATCACAATCTGTACAGGTTATTTTGCTTATTATAGTTTCAGGAGTTAAATTGTTATATTCTTCATCAGAAAACAAAGTATCAAAAGTTGAATCATAACCAGCATAACATTCAGTACCACTGCAACTAATTAATTCACCAGACTTTGTGGTACAAGTATTATAAGTGCAAATTTCTTTTATATCTTCAATAATAGAACCATAGGCAATATAATCTGAAGTAATTTCTTGAGCATTAATATTGATACTTGAACCTTTAATTTCAGAGTAATTCTCAGCAAAGATTTCGGAACTGCGGGTTAAATGAACTTTATCTGCTTGTATATCTATCAATCCTGTTGTATCTGCATCTTCATACATGTCAGAAGCCATTAAACTACCATCCATAGTAAACTCTTCTGCACGAATATAAATTTGTCCACCGTTTCCAGACAAATCATAATAATCACGTAATTCATTATCTTCTTGAATTCCAGATGCAAGAACCTCACTGAAATTTATATCAATACTACCTAATTTACTGTCTTCTCTAATATTAATGTATTCTCCTGCCCTATTCTTTAATACTTCCCCCGTTTTTGTAGCAATTAAGCCAATTTTTCCACTAGGCACATGAATGAGACTATCATTATTTATATCAATATCCCCACTAATTAAAAATAAGCTATCCACAAGTGTTATTTCATCTTGGGGATAATATTCTTCAATATCAATATACGATTGATTTCCTTCTAAAAAACCAAAAGCAGCAGGCGATGCAGTGGTTAATTGACTCTCGTTACCTAATTGTGAATAAAATCTTTTGTCATCATCAAACCTAACGTAGTCAGCACCGCTTAAATACAAAGAGCCTTGAATGTCAAGGTAAGCATCTGCACCAATGAGAAAGCCCGCAGGATTGAGCAAATATAGGTCTGCATTGGGAATTTCTGAAATTAAACCGCCATTGATAACAGATTCATAACCATTTGTAACACGAGAAAATATATTGTTTATTTGTATCTGTTCATAACCTTGATTAGAAAATATTGCTGTTTCTCCTATATCAATACTAAATTCATCAAAACTATGAAATATATTGCTTTCTCGTCTATCACCATCTGAGATAATAAAATCAGTGCCCTCATGAGCGACAACAGTACCCATTGTATTATCAGTTGTAACAACTGCTATAGCGTTTATATTGATAAGTAACAGGATCAGCAGGATTAAAACACTATTTTGCAAACGCATTGTATTCTCCTATGATGACTCATCATCATTTTCTATTTCTGTTCCATGTCCACAGCAACGTCTTCTCTCTCTATCAATGTACTGTGATTGCTGAAAATTAATACCACTGGCTATGACAATATCATGAGGTAGCATTACTTGTAAATTAATTATAATGCTAAGCAATACAAAATATGCCAATTGTATAGAACTTTTTATTGTTGTCATGAAATTTATCCTCATATTTTTAGAACTGGTAGTTCGTTCCGTTAAAAACTACCAGCACCAATACAAATTAACGGCGACGACAACCATATCCACAACAACGTCTATAGCGTCTTCTTTCTAAGCGACTACGTTCAATGCGTTCAACCTCAATGGGCGGTTCATCACCATAGTAAATCAAGATAGGTAAGACATTTTCTTCACCATCTTTATGTATCATAACTACGTCAACACGAACGAACTGTCCTACAACTCTCAAATTTGCCGTATCAAATTCAAGTATGGTATCGGTCTCTGTTGTGACTCTTTCCACATAAAAATCTTCTGATTCAAAACGATTTGGGTCTGGTAGTGGATAATAGTGAGGAATACCCTGTAGCTGATAAGGCCAATCACCACTAATTAGCAAGTGTTCATCAATGTGAATTAGTGAATTTAATGCGAGTCGATAAGCAATACGCAAACGTTCAAAATTCCATTCAGGTGGATATTCTTCTGACAATATTTTGCCATCACTCAAATAACCATATTCATAGAATTTTTCCGCTTCTTCTCGCGCCATTTCATCTAATGCACTATTGAATATCGCAACACATAAAGTATCTTCATAAGGCGTAATTTGTAAGTAAGGTGAGGTTTTATCATTGCATTGTTGTGAATTTTGACTATACCACATCACAAATTTGGACAGTGCGTCAGGAGTTGCTTTTAAGCCAATGGTACGTCCTGATTCAATGTAATCTTCACAATCACCTCCGCAGTCAATACCTAGCATATTAATTGCACCGCTACCCGTGCCACCTTTGTTACTAACTTGTAAACGAATCATACCTTGAGGTGGTTCAGGCAATAATTTTACATTCGCCATACATGCTTTGGATTCATCCATTAATACGCTGATATTTGGAGAGGTTTCACCTTCACACGCGCCTTTCCAACCAACAAATTCACTACCTGCTGCAACTCTAACGTATATTTCAACCACAGAATCTTTGTCGAAACGACTTTGTTGTTTACTGATACATCCATCACCGCATAATTTAATGACTTCACCAGCTTGTTTGATTGAGAATGAGCTACGACCATTTCCCATTTTCATCACTTCTAATAAACGGGAATTGGCATCACGTTCAAGGTCAAAAGTTGCCATACATGTTTTGCTGATTGACATTTGAATCTGAATGCTTGGCTCTGTACCACGACATGAGCCTGTCCATGATTGGAATACTGAACCTGCGTCTGGTGTCGCATTTAAAGTCACTAAGGCATTTGATGAATAATTAAAGCTTTGCGCTGTGCATGTACTATCACACGTAATATTGCCGTCATCAGAAGTGACACCCCCTGGACCTGAGCCACGTTTATTGACTGTGAGAATTGATGCGGTACATATTGGATAATCAGCAAATTGTGGGAATTCTGAATAATCAACGTTAGAATCAAGACAAACATCTTCTCGTTGGTCAACAGTGATATTTTCAATCGCAGGCACATCGTTGAAATCAGGTAATGCACCAGTAAATTGATTGTCATCTAAAAATATATTTTCGAGTTGGGTTAAACCGTCTAACGCGG
>JAYQWJ020000706.1:0-3032 GCA_035829175.2 Candidatus Albibeggiatoa psychrophila | reverse complement strand
GCTTGTAAGCCCATTTTCTGTTCGGTAAAAATTCGCGCATCCATCAGCTTGACATTACGCATTAAAGGACGGAAATCCATTTGATCTAATATTTGGGTTTGTAAATCAATATTGGGCGCAATTTCAATTAATTCCAAACCTTCAGGCACAAGCTGAAACACTGCCCGCTCAGTGATATACATTATTTTTTGTCCACATTCTAAACCGTATTGCCCATTGAAAGTGAGGTGTTGCACTTGCTTAATCAATTTGCGGTAAATCCCTTCTTGAAAAATCGTTAAGCCGCCATTCTCAATAAAAAACTCTTCGTCAGTCGACGTAAATGCACCAAGAAAATAAACCGCTTTGGCATTTTGGCTAATGTTGATAAAACCGCCTGCACCTGCCATTTTAGACCCAAAAGCACTGACATTAACATTACCTTTTTCATCCAATTGCGCCATACCCAAAAAAGCTTGGTCAAGTCCACCACCATCATAAAAATCAAATTGGGCGGGTTGGTCAATAATCGCCTGCGGATTGGTCACAGCACCGAAACTCAAACCACCTGCGGGAATTCCACCAATGCCACCCGGTTCAATGGTAATGGTTATCTGATCTAAAACACCTTCCTCATCCGCAATTGGCGCAATGGTTTCGGGCATCCCAATCCCAAGATTGACAATACTATTGACACGCAATTCCATCACTGCCCGCCGCCCAATTACTTTACGCATATCAAGTTCCAAAGCAGGCAAACGACTACATGGAGCTTGGATTTCACCACAATACGCAGGGTTAAATTGTTCGGCAAAAGTTTGTGGATGTAGTTCTGGCGGCGCAACCACGATATGATCGACCAAAATCCCTGGAATTTTAATCATTTGTGGATGGAGATGATGACGTGTAGTAGTCCGCTCAACTTGTACGATAACTAAACCACCTGAGTTTTTCACCGCTTGGGCAATCGCCAGACATTCCAAAGGTAAGGCTTCAAGCTCGCTACTGACATTGCCTTGTTCATCAGCAGTCGTGCCCCGCAAAAAGGCAACATGAATTGGAAACGCTTTATAAAACAAATACTCTTTATCATCAATAGTCATCAAGCGGACAATGTCTTCTTGAGTTTTAGAGTTTAAACGCCCCCCTTCTTCACGCGGGTCAACAAAAGTATGCAAACCAACATGGGTTAACGTTCCCGGTTTATGGGCGGCGATGTCTCGATATAAATGGGTAATAACACCTTGTGGCAAATTATAAGCTTCAATTTTATTTTGTCGGGCTAAATCTCCCAGTTTCGGCACAAGTCCCCAATGTCCACCAATAACCCGTTTCACTAAACCCAGATGTCCCAAATGATTTAAACCCCGTTCACCACCATCACCTTGACCCGCAGCGTAAACCAGCGTTAAACCTTGAGGTTGTTGCTCTTGTAAAAAACGTTTTTCTAGTGCGACTGCAAGGGCTTCGGGAAAACCAACGCCGACAAAACCACTGGTTGCTAAAGTCGCGCCATTGGGAATTTGAGCGATTGCCTGTTCAGCAGTAGAAATTTTTGTTGTCATTAGGTGCATCTTCCTGCTTAAAACGGATTGTATTGGGAACAGGATTACTTTGTTTTGATTAGGCTAAAAAATCTTAAATTGTTAGGAATGCAATATTTATCTTGCTTGTGCAAAATATTCCTTAAAATTAGGTTACGCATCAACAACATTTTTTGTAGCGGTTTGTTCTTCAGAAGATAATCGTTTGATACGCAATAAATGAATTCGCCGATTATTTGCTCGCATAACTTCAAATTTAAACCCTGCAAGCTCAATCATTTCACCTCGTTTAGGCAAATGTCCGAACGCTTTCATAATCAAACCGCCAATCGTATCCATTTCATCTTCGGCTAAATCGACTTCAAAATATAGATTAAATTCTTCGACGGGAGTTAATGCCCACACTAAATAATAGCCGTTATCGCGCGGATTAATATAAACCTCATCTTCAAAATCATGCTCATCATCAATGTCACCTACGATTTGCTCAATCACATCCTCAATCGTTACTAAACCCGCCATGCCGCCGTATTCATCAATCACAATTGCGATATGGTTGCGGCTGGTACGGAATTCACGCAACAGCACATTAAGCCGTTTACTTTCAGGGATAAAAATCGCAGGGCGCATCACATCACGCATATTGAAAGGTTCTTGTTGGTCGGTTGCGTAATAATCGAGTAAATCTTTAGCGAGGAAAATGCCTTGTACATCATCCCGATTCTCGCCCACCACAGGAAATCGAGAATGTCCCGATTCAATCACAATTTTGACTAAATCATCAGGCGAATCATTGACATCTAAAGCAATGGCTTGGGCACGCGGAATCATAATATCTCGAACGTGCATCTCAGACACTTGTAGCGAACCTTCAATCATTTGCAAAGTGTCGGGGGTTAATATTTCCCGTTGTTGGGCATCGCGGATAAGATCAAGTAATTCTTGCTTAGTCTTGAGTTCTTTTGATAATAACGCTTGCTTGACGCGGTTAAACCAGTTTAAAGTCGGTGAAGACATAATTGCAGCCATCATCCATCATCATGTTCAGTAAGGATTAGGATAACCTAATTGCTGTAAAATATGTACTTCTAAATTTTCCATTTGTTGAGCTTCTTCATCGTCGATGTGGTCATAACCCAGTAAATGCAAAACTCCATGAATGATTAAATGTGCCCAATGTGCTTCCAAGGTTTTTTGCTGTTCAGCAGCCTCAGTTTGCACCACCTTAGCACACACCACAATATCACCCAGTAATGCAATGGGAATATCGGGCAATGCTTCAAACGGGAATGACAACACATTGGTTGCATAATCCTTTTGCCGCCAAGTCTGATTAAGTGCTTTAGCTTCGGTTTCATCTACAATTCTTAACGTTAACTCTGGTTCGTATTCAGATGTAAATTCAGTGGCATCGAGTGCGCTATCTACCCATAACTGAAACTGCTCAGCCGTAGGTAAATGCGGGGTTTCTGTCACAAATTGAATGTCGATATTGGCTTGCATATTTTA
>JAYQWJ020000705.1:0-13337 GCA_035829175.2 Candidatus Albibeggiatoa psychrophila | reverse complement strand
AAAAACTTAACCTTGCCGCCGCATTAGATAAATCGTGAGGCTTAAAAAGATTACGGGGGGTAGCAGCGCACTAAAAATGGGATGCCATCCGTAGACCAAGCTTGCATTACCGACGGTTTTATTCAGCATGTAAAAGCCAATGCCAAAGAACGCGCCTTTTAACATCCGCTCACCGATTGCAACATTGCGTAATGAGCCAAAAATGAACGGTACAGCCAAAAACACCATTGTAATACTGACAAAGGGATAGCTTAACCGTGACCATAATGCCAGCTCATATTCATCACTATTTTGCTTATTGCGTTTTAAATATCCAATATATTCATATAAACCCAAACTAGACAATTTATCAGGTCTTACAACCACATGTTTTACCAATTCGGGATTGAGTTCAGCATCCCAGTGATATTCATTTAATTCCGATTCATACACGCCTTGGGGACTTATCTCTTGTTTTTTCACTTCATAAAATCGCCAACCATTTTGCTCATGATAGGCTTTTCGGGCGTAAATCGTGGATTGTAATTGTTGTTCTGGGCTAAATCGATACAAGACAATATCACCAAAACCACCGTCTGATAAAATACGCTGAATACTAATATAATCATCGCCTTCACGCCCCCAATAGCCATACCAACGATGCGAAAAAGTGTGACTTTGTTGTGGTGCAGATTTAGCATCAGCACGTAGGTCTTTTGCATATTGTCCCCACTGTGGCGCAATGGTTTCGCCTAACAACATCGCCATCAACATGAGTACTAAGCTGACTTGTAAACTGGCTAGCGTAATCCGAAAAATAGACACGCCTGCCGCACGAATCACCGTCAATTCATTATTATTCGCTAAACCGCCCAAACCTACCAATGTCCCCAGTAACACAGCGGTTGGAAATAAATCGTAAATATTTCGTGGCATCAAATAGATAACATATAATGTTGCATCCCAAGTGCTATAGCCATGTCTACCAATATCTTCAATTTCTTCAACAAACGTAAAAAAGGTAAATAAGCCAACTAAGACGAATAGGACGATAAAAATACCAAAAAATACGGCAAGACCAATATAACGGTCAATTTTTTTCATTGTTTGAACAACCTTTTGGTCACTGATTAGCGAATGGAGGAATTGTAGCGCATTTTCAAATTTAGCACAGAGCAGGCTTGTTTGAAATCGATTTGAGGGATTGGAGCACGATGCAATGGATTGAAAAATGATTAGGATTTATGCGTTAAAATACGTTCCAAAATGAATTTTACTGAACTTTAAACTGTCACTCATGTTATGCGATTTTTATTAAGGCAACTCATTGTTTATATAATATATTTATGTAAGACAGAATAGATGCGCCTCGAATATTAATCAAGTATAAATTCAATATCACGCACCATATTCCATCTTTTCAATGCCTAACATCTTTGGTGGAAAACGCTGTACTATTTTACCCTACCAATACTTCAGACATTTCTTTAGGTAATCACACAGGCTTTTTCACGCGCGGTAAACTGCTTAATTTTCGCAAGTTCTTCAGCCAAATCAATCAAATCGGCTAATGCTTGTTGCGTATCCTGTTCATGTTTTGATGGATCAGGCTCATATTTTTCTAAATAAACCCGCAACGTTGCTCCTACCGTTCCCGTGCCTGATAAGCGGAAAATAATCCGAGCTTCATGCTCTGCAAAACCAATTCGAATCCCTTGATTATGACTCCAACTACCATCAACAGGATCGTTATAACTGAAATCGTCGGCTAAATTCACCGTATAATCTCCAAAAGTTTTACCTTGCAAACGATCAAATTGTTGACGCAAATTATCCATCAATTGGGTTGCACCTGCACTATCCACCCCTTCATAATCATGACGAGAATAAAAGTTGCGCCCGTAAGTTTGCCAATGTTCGTGCATAATCATATCAACAGGCTGTTTGCGCACCGCTAAAATATTCAACCAGAATAGCACCGCCCACAAGCCATCTTTTTCACGCACATGATTTGAGCCTGTGCCAAAACTTTCTTCACCACACAAGGTCGCTTTCCCCGCATCTAGCAAATTGCCAAAGAATTTCCAACCTGTTGGGGTTTCAAAACAGTCAATTCCTAAGCGTGCAGCCACATGATCTGGGGCTTTACTGGTTGGCATTGAACGCGCAATACCCGCTAAACCTTGCTTATAACCCGGTATTAAATGCGCATTAGCCGCAATCACTGCCAAACTATCTGAAGGTGTGATAAAAAAACGATGTCCAATCACCATATTGCGATCGCCATCACCGTCAGAAGCCGCCCCAAAATTCATTCTCGGCTTTTCCAATTCTTCAATTAACTCATGAGCATGGGCTTGATTAGGGTCTGGATGACCTTTGCCAAAATCTTCCAATGGCTCACCATTCATGACGGTTTCAGGTGTTGCGCCTAAACGATTGATTAAAATCTCTTTTGCATAAGGACCTGTGACAGCGTGCATGGCATCAAAACGCATATTAAAACCCGAATTGAGCATGGCTTTAATCGCATCAAAATCAAATAATTCTTGCATCAAATCAGCATAATCTGTGACGGGATCGATCACTTTAACGTGCATTTGCCCAATTTGATATTCGCCTTGATGCGCTAAATCAATGTTTTGGGTATCTAAAATTTTATATTGCGTTATATTTTGAGTGTGATTATAAATCGCGTCCGTGACTTTTTCAGGTGCAGGCCCACCGTTGGAAATATTATATTTAATCCCAAAATCACCATCGACACCACCGGGATTGTGGCTTGCTGATAAGATAATACCGCCAAAAGCCTGATATTTGCGAATCACAGTTGATGCAGCGGGTGTAGATAAAATCCCATTTTGCCCGACTAAGGCTTGACCAAAACCATTAGCCGCCGCCATTTTTAAAATAATCTGAGTCGCAGTGGTATTGTAAAAACGCCCGTCACCACCAACCACCAAGGTTTTGCCTTGAAAGTCTTGTAATGAATCAAAAATGGATTGGACAAAGTTTTCTAAATAATGTGCTTGTTGAAATACAGTGACTTTTTTGCGTAAACCAGAAGTGCCCGGTTTTTGACCATCAAAAGGCTTGGTGCTAATGATTTGTATTGTCATAATGAATCCTCGGTGGTAGTCGGCATTACTATTGTTATTTTACAATGTATTTAACTCTAAAATACCGTCTTTAGGCAAATCTAATTGGCTCGCTACATCATACAAAGCACTTTGCAAACCTTCTTCAATTACTGGATGATAATAAGGCATTTGCAATAATTGATGCACCGTCATTTCCAGCTGAATTGCCCACGCTAATAAATGCGCCAAATGTTCACCGCGCACGACGATCATTTCTGCACCAAGCAATTTACCCGTCACTTTATCTGCATAAACGCGAATCATGCCCTTGTGCTTACCCATAATCATCGCACGACCTTGCATTTGAAAATTCATAGTGCCAACGACAACATTATCATTGCTTTGCAACGTATCCCAACTTTGACCTACACGCGCAATATTGGGGTCACAAAAGGTAATACCTAAAGTTGTTTTACGTTTAAATCCAAGCACTTCATCATGGCTGGCATTGTATCCTGCAATGCGTCCATCATCACCCGCTTCATGCAAAATGGTTCTATCTGCATTGGCATCACCTGCAATAAAAATGGGCATATCAGCTATTTGTAAGGTATCAGGGTTAAAAATCGGCACACCCCGCGCATCTAATTCAACCCCAATCTTGTCTAAACCTAAGCCTGCAATATTGGGTTTACGACCTAAGCTTGTTAAAATTTTATCAACTAAAATACTTTTGCCGCCTGCCTGCACTAAAACTTGTCCATCCTGTTCTTCCAATTCTGCCGCATGACCTAGCCATAAAGGAAATTCTGCGCCAATAGTTTCAACTGCAATCTTATTAATTTCAAGGTCTTTAATTCCACCAATAGTTTGCAAAATATCAACGCCAACCACTTGAATACCTAAGCGACTCAGGGCTTGCCCCATTTCTAAACCAATCACGCCTAAACCTAAAACAGCAATACTGGCGGGCAAAGTTTCTTGTTCAAATAATTGGTCTGTCGTTAAGATATAATCTTGTAAATGCGACCATGTTGCGGGAATAATTGGCGATGTGCCTGTTGCAATGATGATTTTCTTGGCATGAACCTTTTCACCATTGACTTGTAAAACATTGGGTTCGAGAAACTCAGCATAGCCATCAATCGATTTATCGCGCAAACCTTCCATGTTGGTTGTGACCCGTCCGACGAAACCATCGCGTAATTTCCGCACATGACGCATAATTGCGGGAATATCTATGCGTAATTTGTCCCCGCCGTAAATACCTTTTGCCGATAATGTATGGCGATGATAATAATCTTCAGCCGCTTGAATTAATACTTTTGATGGCATACAGCCTACACGAGCGCAAGTTGTACCATAGTGTCCACCATTAATAAGAACAAAATTATCGGTATTACGTCGCACTTGAGACAAAGAATATAAGCCCGCAGAACCTGCACCAATAATTGCTATATCTACATATCTATCCATAATTATTCCTTAAAAAATTGTTTTATAATCAAGCATAAACTCATAATACGCTTATTATCAGAGTCTAATTTAACTTTGTTACTGCACGATCGGTTTCTCCTAATCAGATTTGCGTAACATCTGTTATCAGTACATTCTAAATTTTAGATAAAATAACAGTGCAGCCTTAAAATACAAGCATTATAATTACGATATTTTAACTAATAACTGAATTCTGATGCTTGAACAAGCTCTTTTACGCCTCTTACAAGATCAACAGCCTTATGCCTTATCACAAGTTTGTAGTCTACTTGAATTGGATGTCAGCACCTTACTGATTCAATTAAAAGAATTAGAACAAAAGGGCATCTTGCTTAAATATGATAGACAAATTTGTCAATTGCTGCAAAAAACTGAACTGTTTGATGTACAAACCATTTTAGATAAACTTCCTCCCTCGATATATCAACAACTGTCTAAAGTGATTATTCTACCCAGCATCGACTCCACAAATGCTTATTTATTAGACTATCCAACCGATAAACCCATTGCCTGCCTTGCTGAATATCAAACTCAAGGACGTGGGCGACGTGGTAAACAATGGCTATCACCTTTTGCGAGTGGAATTTGTCTTTCTGTGAAATACCGTTATTCGAATCCAAATAGACCTTTAAGTTGCCTCAGTCTTGCACTTTCGGTAGCAATTGCTAGATTTTTGTATACATTGGGAATTTCTGATGTGGTGGTAAAATGGCCTAATGATATTTGGTGGCAAGAACGCAAATTAGCCGGTCTTTTGGTCGAAACACGACTGATAAATAAGAATTGTTATGATATTGTAGTGGGGATTGGACTCAATATACGGATTCCACACGTTGATATTGAACAAGCTTGGATTGATTTACAAACGATTTTGCCACAACATGTTTCCCGTAATGATATTGCAAGCCATTTGATTGAGCATATATTGATAACACTGCAACAATATGAACATCATGGTTTTCAGCCGTATTTAATGGATTGGCAACGGTTTGACTTTTTACAAGGTAAGAAAATCAAATTATTAACCACAAATGGTATAATCAAAGGTCAAGCTTGTGGAATTGATGAGCAAGGTGCGTTATTGGTCAAGGTAGGACAGAAAATCAAACCTTTTTATTCTGGTGAGGTTAGTATCTCTTATGATGCTACTGATTGATATAGGAAATAGCCGTCTCAAATGGGCAACTTTTAACCAAGATGGGACGCTAAGTCCACAAAAAAATATTGCTTATAGAGAAGCTGATAGCTTAGAACTGAGCATTGCACAGAGTTGGCTAGAATTAGAAATGCCGTGGCAAGGTGTGTATTTGGCCAGTGTTGCAGACCAGCATGTCAATGAATTAATCAGTAATTGGGTGCGTAATAGTTGGGGCATTGATATTATATTTATGAAAACGACAGCTTCTGCTTGCGGTGTGGTCAATGGCTATGAAAAACCTGAGCAATTAGGTGTGGATAGATGGTTGGCACTGATTGGCGCACGCGATTTAACCCAAGAAGTGACTTGTATTTTGGATTGTGGCACGGCGATTACTTTGGATATTTTGACCTCACACGGACATCATGCAGGTGGCTTGATTCTACCTAATGAAACCATGATGCAAAATAGTTTATTAGACAATACCAGCGATTTAAAAAAATTAGTTGCTGACAGTAAAAATGATAAGCATTACAAACTATTAGGGCGTGATACTCAAACGGGTATTTTATCTGGGAGTGTTTATGCTGTCGTAGGTTTGCTAGAATATGTGTTACAACGTTTAGAAAAAAATCATAACCATGTGAAGTTAATTCTCACAGGAGGTGGTGCAACAACATTTGTACCATTGATACAACGACCTTGTTCTTATATGCCTGATTTAGTGTTACATGGCATGGCGGTGATGGTGAAACAACGCTTATGAAAACGCTTGCTTTTGTTTTATTTTTTATAAATATAGGATTTTATGCTTGGCTACAAGGCTGGCTATTATGGCTTCCTTGGCAACCAGAGCAATACCAGTCAAAACCACAAACCATGCAATTGAGTATGGATGTGGAACGTTTGACCTTACTCAGTGAACATGATGCGCCGCTGTTAGAAACGATTGCGCCTGAAAAAATGCTTTTAGTTGATAGCACAGGTGTACTTGAAGAACAAAAGTCTAAGAGCTTGGCAGAAGAAGCAAAAATTACAGAAGATAATCATGATAATTCGCTCAAAGAAGCAAAAGCTAAATTGATATTGGCTGAAAATGCTCACAATGAACAGGTTGCTGAACCTGAATCAACATCCAGCATTGTGCCTAGCAACTTGCGTAGAATGTCTGCGATTAGTGGAATTATTCAATTGCCAGAAATAGAAGAGGCGGAACAGATTGAAGATGATTCTAGTGATGTAAACGCATCAGACACCAATGCAGGTCCTAATCCCAAACCTGCATCTGATCCAAAACAAGCAACAAAAGAGTTACTCACTGAAAACATTAAATCTGAATCGGAACAAGAAAACCTTGAATACAAACAGCCTGCTGAAGAAACGCCTAAAACAGTGATTGCAATGGCGGATAGCTCTGAGCCTGAAAAAAATCCACCTTCTGAATATGCAAAATCAATACAACAAGCTGAGCAAACAAAAATTGTTTACAATCAAGCTGAAGCTGATAACGGTCAAAAAACCTCAGAACAACAAGCAGATGACTTCTTTTCACGTTTAGCCCAAACTGTGCGAAAAGTGGGTAATACCTTCACACGGGTTTCAAATGATGTCTTTAATGAGCGGGGGACTGCACCACCTGCATTGGCTGTTCAAGCAGATTCAAAACCAATTGAGAAGAAAGAACCAAAAGTTGAAAAACCCAAACCAATCAAAGTTGCTGCGGTATCCAAACCTGTTAAGCCCGTTGTAAAAGCTCACAAACCTGTTGCGAAAATCTGTTATGAAATCGGCTCTTATGCCACAATTGCTCAACTTAATAAACATGCAAATTGGCTTAAATCGCAAAACAAACAAATTAAGACTTTTATTGACAAAAAAACAGTCGATACAGTGGATAAAGTGCGGGTTTATATTGCACCTAACAAGAGAGTGCCCGCTGCTCAACAGCGTCTTATTGCCCAAAATATTATGATGCGCCTCCGACATGATGGCATATCTGATATGCACTTAATGACCGGTGGTGCGTTGAAAAATAGTATTTCTTTAGGTGTGTATGACAGCTATGCTAATGCACAACGCAGAGCCAAAACCATCAAGGCAAAAAGCTATGCAAATGTGAATTTAAAAAATTATTATAAACAACAAAAAAAATACTGGTTAATCGCCAAAATGCCTAAAACCCAACAAATTATTGCAAGTAAATTTAGAAAAACCTTTAAACGAACTCGTTTAGATGTCATGCGACATTGTAAATAAGTGAGTTTAGGCTCTCCCTACAAGCAAGTTTGTTGTGTATAATGCTGACATGCAGTTGGGTATGGATAGTAAATATTTGCTGTCTCACGCCTATTTGAAAGTAAAAAGGGATTTTTTACCAAGTATTTTTGAAGCATTGCAACCATCTATCGGAATGGATTATTTAAATCCTTTTTAGTACCACTAATGCCTTTAGATATTGCGCTTAAAGAGAACAGTTAATGGGTTTAGCTTCATGACAGATAAAGTGCCAACTGTTGTAGTCGTAGACGACAGCGCAACGTCAATTTCGTTATATCAGTTTAGCGTTGAGCCGCTAGAGGTGAATTTTATCGGTTTTAAATCACCTGCCGAGGCTTATCCTTACTTACAAGAACATCAGCCTGAATTGTTGTTTTTAGACATTATCATGCCGGGAATGGATGGTCTGACATTTTTGCGCCGTTTGCGTACAATGCCACACCAGAAAAATACCCCCGTAATTATGGTGACATCTAAAGACTATGCTCAAGATCGCAGTATTGCGAAAGAGCTGGGTGCGTTGGATTTTGTAATCAAGCCATTACGTTTTAAAGAAATTCGTAGTTTGGTCTGTACGCACACTGATATTAAACCAATTGACGAGAACGCAATAGCTGGGAAGAAAAAATGAGTGATTCACTAAATTATATTCGCTTTTGGGGCGTTCGTGGCTCATATCCAGCACCGTTCGGCAGCCACATGCGTGTAGGTGGCAATACCTCTTGTGTCGAAATTCGAGCAGATGATCACATCTTAATTTGTGATGGTGGCTCGGGGATTATTCCGCTAGGCAATTCGTTGATGGCGCAGCAAGATATTAAAGAGCTGATGATTATCATTACCCATTATCATTGGGATCATATTGCGGGATTACCTTTTTTTGTACCTGCTTTTGTTCCGGGTTGGAAAATCCATATTTCTGCACCGGGCGACATTGAAGAAATTAAAAATCGCGTTTCAAATCAAATGGTTAGTCCATACTTTCCTGTCGAAGTTGAGATGTGGATGGCTGATATTAATTATGTAATGGCGCAAGACAGTAAGTTAGAATACGGTCCTTTTCAAATTGAAACCTTTAATGTGCATCACCCCGGTAGCACTTATGGTTATCGAATTAAAGTTCATGGTAAAACCATTGTTTATGTATCTGATAATGAATTATCGTTCATCGACCGCACCATTGAAGAACGTCGTGAAGAGCTTGATCCAGAAGAGTGGCATCTTATTAATGCGATGCAAATGGAAGAACGGATTAAGGCTTTAGAAACAATTGAAAATGCACATGTTTTCATTCACGATGCGCAATATACACCTGAAGATTATGATAAAAAACGCGGTTGGGGTCATTCCTGTTTTATTGATACCGTTGAATTTGCCGATGATGCTAATGTGAAGCAACTTTTCTTATTCCACGTCGACCCAAATTATAACGATGGCAAAATTGAAGATTTACACCGCCAATCATTAGAATTATTACACAAACGCCGATCTTCTATGCAATGCCGTGTGGCGCGTGAAGGTTTAACCGTTGACCTTGATTCATTGTAAGATTTCAAAAAGCAGCTCTCACTGGAAATAAATCACATTTCTGGTGCAACATTTAGCAAACGCAATACAGGTTTCATGACTTTTGCAAAAACAGGGGCTGCCACATCTCCGCCGTAATAATCACCCATATTAGGATTATTAATTAATACTGCCATCACCAATTGTGGTTTATGTGCGGGCACTAACCCTACAAATACTGAAAAATAAGCATGGGTCTCGTATCCACCATTTTCAGCAGGTTTTCGCACCGTACCTGTTTTACCTGCAATCCTAAATCCCGCAATTTGTGCTTTTTCACCTGTTCCACCTTCACTCACGACCGCTTCTAACATTTTAAGCACTTGTTTTGCGGTTTTCGGTTTCATGATGGACACGCTTTGTTTTATCTGCTTATCCAATACAAAATTAATTGATGGCAAACGTCCTTGATTGCCCAAAGCGGCATAAGCTCTAGCCAATTGTAATAAAGTCACATTCATGCTGTAACCAAATGATAAGGAAGCCTGTTCAACGGGTTGCCAATAACGAAAATGGCTTAATTTGCCTTTCACTTCTCCCGGAAAACCACTTTCTGATAACGCGCCAAAGCCTAAATTTGAAAAAAATTGCCACATCTGTTTTTTAGGTAATGATAATGCGATTTTACTTGCGCCGACATTACTGGATTTTTTCAGAATCGTGGCTAAATTAATTTTGCCATAATTACGTGTGTCTCGGACTTTGTATTCTCCAAATTGAATCACCCCCGGGCTGGTTTGTACCAAGGTTTTTGGCGTATATTTTCCACTTTCTAAACCCATCGCAGCCGTAAAAGGTTTAATAGCTGAACCTGCTTCAAACACGTCAGTGACAGCACGATTACGATACAAGCCACCATCACGATGCGCCCAATCATTGGGGTTTTGTGCGGGTTGATTGACCATTGCGAGGACTTCCCCCGTTTGTACATTTAAAATCACAGCCGATGCAGAATCTGCTCGATGTTGTTGAGCTGCTGCTTTTAATTCTCGATACGCAATATATTGCAAACGACGGTCTAAGGTTAGCTGAATATCTTGACCGGGATAGGCTAATGATAAGCTGCGAATATCGGCGATAATTTGCCCACCTTTGCCTTGTAATACTTGTTTTGAACCAGAAATGCCCGTTAATTTAGTATCTAATGCCAACTCCAAACCTTCTTGCCCTTTATCTTCTATATCCGTAAAACCCAGTACATGCGCGGCTATTTCACCTGCGGGATAATAACGTCGATATTCACGTTGGCTAAAAACGCCTTTTAATTTAAACGCTAAAACCTTCTGGGCTTGCTGTGGGGCAATATGACGTTTGATATAAATAAAATCCCGCTGCATTCGACCTTTAAGTGAATGAGTCAACTGTTTAAATGTCATGTCAAGTTGTTGTGCTAGTTTGGATAATTGCGGTTGTGTATTTTGTAAAAGCTGTGTTGGATTAACCCAAATCGAATCAACAGGAGTGCTGATTGCCAGCGGTTCACCATGCCTATCTAACAACATGCCACGATGTGCTGACAGTGTGATGGTGCGTAAATGACGGGCTTCCCCTTGATCCTGTAAGAATTGTTTGTGCATCACCTGTAAGTCAATCGCTCGCCACATTAATATCGAAATAATAATACTAAAAATCAACAACATCCATTGTCGGCGTGGCCAGAATAAAATAGGGGTTTGGGAATTGATTCGAGCTTTGGGTTTACGTGCTCGCATTGAAGGATTGCGTGGACTCATGGTTGAATAATCATCGTTTCATGCGCTTGAGGTATGTGCATGTTGAGCTTTTGTTTTGTCAATTGTTCAATACGTGGTTGTTGGGTTAAAGTGCTGTGTTCTAAACGCAATTGTCGCCATTGTTCATTTAATTCATCATGTTGCTGCGATAAGGTTTGAATTTGCATAAAAGTTAAATGATTTTGGTGGCGCGTATAAATAAGACCGAGTGCGGATAGAAATATCAGGAGTAATAATAGGAAAATGCTGAGTTTTAATAACATTGGGGAAATTATAAATTTGAATCGTTGTCTATTTTGTTGGTTTTTTCTATGTTGTCTACGGCATGAAACAGTTCAAAAAAACCTTGTTTATGCAGAAACCATACGACAGCAATGAGTAAACCACCATAAATTAAAATTGGAATCAGCATCAAAAATAGCCATATTATGCTGATGGTAATCATATAAATCAAATATATAGCGATAAGAGATAAAACGCCATAGCTAATATATTGAAAAATGGTAAGACTCATTCTAAACCTTTATTTAAGCATCAGTCAGATTGGCAGCCTCAAATAATGAATGCCGCCAACCTTAAAAATAATCTAGTTAAACGTCAAAATTTGACATAATTCATTGATTTTACGACCGCCATAAGGACAACGATCTTTGATTTGTTTGTAGTAAACACCTGCCCAACCGCTTTCAGTGCGCACCCAATATGTGCCACCACGACGGATGTCTTCATCTTTAGAGAAACGATAAATTAAGCAATTACCACCTGCATATTTACCACCATAAGGGCATTTATTAGCAACTAAAGGATAATACACACCAGCCCAAGCAGGCTTGGTTTCAATCCAGTAGCGCACGTCATCGACTAAGAATATATTGACATGTTTTACTTCAGTGTTATCAGCATCTTGTTGCTTGCCATCTTTTGAGTATTCGTATTTGCTCCATTGCTGATTTGAGTCACCACTGCATTTCCATAATTGTACTTTAGCATTGTTAGCACGACCATCGAAATCACGCTGAGATACGTCTAGGCATAAACCATTGCCATTGATTAAAGCGTTCTGTTTTAAAGCCCATTTTTGATTGTCTGAACCATTGCAATCCCATACTTGAATTAAGCCACCATTTTTACGGCTATCAAAGTCAGGACGATGCACATCTAAACATTTACCACCGCTATTGACTAACGCGCCATCTTCAAACCACCAGCGTTGATTTTTACCACCATGGCAATCCCATAAATACACACGTCCACCATTTTTGCGTGCATCAAAGTCAGCCCCGAAGATGTCTAAACATTTGCCATTATCACTGCGCACACTGAAGGTTTCATCATCGGCGCGGGTAGAGATATTAGGATCTGTACGTGAATCACTATTGCTTGAACCTGTTGATTCTGTTGAAACTACAAATTCTGCACGACAACCTTTATCAACCCAAACCCCACGATTGTCATAGCCCCAACTATCATTAACAATGCAGCGCGTCGAACTAAGTTGGCGAGAAACACTGACATCTTTGCCACTGGTATCAATCGAACAATGGCGGTATTGATTACCACTTGATTCGCAGCGAATTTTTTCCTCAGCAGCATAAGCCATATTAGATAAAAGCCACAGTAATGTGGTCATTAAAAATGTAAACTTCATTGACATTTAAATTTCTCCTGTTTGGTTTAAATCCTATAAATTTTTTTAGATTTAGTGAAAGCAAGTTCGCTTATGGTATGTTAACAGTGACATCATAATCAACTTATTTTCGCTTATTCAAAATATAGCCATTTCAAATTATTCAAATTATTTCTGAAATCAAAAGATTTAATTGATAAGAAAAGTCCGTCAGTATTGAAGATAGAAATAGTCAGCCGATACGACAAACATGAATTATGGATAAACTTGGTCGTCAATTTACTGTAATATATTTATTTAGGATACATTCTTTAGAAGAATAGGAAATCCTAACAATTTAATAAAACCTTGTCGCTAAATGATTAATAGGTTTTTCTCGGAATAAGTTTTGCCTATTATGCTTTGACATTGACCTTACCGAGGTTAAAGCATTAATGGGG
>JAYQWJ020000704.1:0-12097 GCA_035829175.2 Candidatus Albibeggiatoa psychrophila | reverse complement strand
TGGAGCGATAAATTATTTGAAGTCGAAAGATTAGAAGACTTATTTATTGAATAAAGAGGCTTTAAAATGTTAAATAGATTGAAATGGCTTTTCATTTTTTTCATACTAACAAGCACTTTTGGGTGCAGCTCAGTCAACACTGTGGTACAAAAACTAGATTCATCCAATTGGCATGAGAAAACAATTTATGAAAAAGCTGAAACCTTACCCCCTTTAAAAATTGACCCGAAATTAATGACATCTGAATCACAAACTCTTTAATGTTTTCAAGGTAATAACAACATGATACGTCGGTTGACCCTATTAAGCTGCCTATTTCTTCTTTTGACCACCAGTGGCTGCAGCTTGCTTCGCGGTTTAGATTCTACAGGTGGAGATGCAGATTATAAAAAAAGCACTACTTTACCCTCGTTGGAAGTGCCCCCTGATTTAACCTATACCACTGATGAGCAATTGCAAATTCCTCAAAAAGGTGAGGCGGCAACTTATTCTGAATTCGGTCAACAACAGCCTGAAACGATTATTACAGGGCAACCCAATGAGATATTGCCACAGACCAGCAAAGTGGAATTAGTACGTGATGCTGATAAGCGTTGGTTAACCGTTGCAGACGATATTGAAGTGGTTTGGGTGCAAGTGAAAAATTTCTGGGAAAACAGTGGTTTAGCATTAGAGCGCATCGAGCCTAAAATAGGGATTATGGAAACAGCATGGCTAGAAAATCGTGCCGATATTCCAAATGATGCTTTGCGCAGTTTATTAGGTCGAATCAGTAATATTATCTATTCATCGCCAACCCGTGATAAATTTAGAACTCGATTGGAACGTGGCATACAAGCAGGCACAACCGAGGTTTATTTAACCCATACAGGCGTGGAAGAAGTTGAATTCAGCGAAAACCAATTTGAATGGCGCAGCAGACCATCGAATCCTGAGTTAGAAGCGGAAATGCTCAATCGTTTATTGGTATTCTTAGGCGTAGATAAATCTAAAGCAGAGGCATTGATTGCAGAAGAATCTACAACACCAAAACCTGAGCGTGCCACTTTAAGTATTTCTGATAACCGTGCTGCATTGATTGTTCACGAAGAATATGAGCAAACATGGCGTTTAACAGGTTTGGCTTTGGATAAAATTGGTTTTACAGTTGAAGATCGGAATCGGGAACGCGGTTTATATTATGTTAAATATCGTGACCCTGAAATGCGCGGCAAAAAACGGGGCTTCTTTTCTCGTGTATTTGGTAAAAAAGAAATTGATGAAGATTACATTGTACAGTTGAAACCCGTAGATGCAGAAACACGCCTAATCATTTTAGATAAAGATGAAGAGCCTGAAACCAGTAAAACGGCGCAGCGTATTTTGACTTTATTACACGAAGAATTAACTTAATCCTGTTTGAAATGTTTAAGGACTGGCAGTTCTGTTATAAATAAGGGCTGCCAATCCTACTGATTAGATTCTTCTAAAGTGCTCACCTTTCTCCCTTGCATACCATGACCCAAATACCGATAGATTTTTATATGCCCGCCGAATGGTCGCCACATCAAAGATGTTGGATGGCTTGGCCTGACCGCAAACAAACGTGGATTTATGGTTTAGATAAACCGCGTCAAGCATCTGCAAAAGTCGCTGAAGCGATTGCCCAATTTGAACCTGTGTATTTGCTGGTTAATGCGCGTAATATATTGAGTGCATTGGAATATTGCAAACATCCGAATATTCATCTGATAGAAATTCCGATTAGTGATATTTGGTTACGGGATACGGGTGCAACTTTTGTAATCAATCACTCAGGCAGCATTGCGGGGATTAGTTGGCAATTTAATGCATGGGGTGAAAATCGCGAGACATTAACGGATTATCAGGCGGATGGTGAATTAGCCACTAACATGCTGAATCATTTTGAAATTGATTGTTATCATGCACCGTTTATTTTGGAAGGTGGCGCGATTCATGTTGATGGGCAAGGCACATTATTAACAACTGAAGAATGTCTATTAAATCCAAATCGTAACCCTGAATTAAGCCGCGTGGATATAGAAAATTACCTTAAACAGTATTTAGGCGCGAATAAAATTATTTGGTTGGGTAAAGGCTTGGAAGATGATGAAACCGCTGGGCATGTTGATAATATCGCCTGTTTTGTACGCCCAAATGTTGTTGCCGCTTTAACTTGTAACGACCCACAAGATAGCAATTACGAAGTATTACAGGATAATTTACAACGTTTGCGTCAAGCCACGGATGCTCAAGGTCGACAATTAGAGGTGATTGAGATTGAACAACCCGCGCGTCAAGATGATAAAGAATGGCGTTTGGCATTATCATATATTAATTTTTATATTGCCAATGGCGGCGTAATTGTGCCCACATTTGAAGACCCAAAACGAGATAATGCAGCGTTAAATCAAATTCAACAGCTTTTCCCACAACATAAAGTGATACCAGTTGAAGGCTTAGATTTAATTTATGGTGGCGGTTGTGTGCATTGTATGACGCAGCAACAACCCAAATAAATGATGAAAAGATTGTGGTGTATTTTTATCCAAAGCATGTATTAAAATCTATCTTTAGACTCAAAATTCAAAATAAACAAACTTATTCTCAGGAGTGCAAATTTTAATTTGCAAACATAGCACACGATGTTAAAAGAAAGTATTCGCAGTAAATTAGACGACTTAAGTGAGCGTTTACAGGAATTAGACGGTTTATTAGCCGCACCAGAGATTATTACCGATCAAAATAAATTTCGCGCATTATCCATTGAATATTCTGAGATTAAGCCCGTCGTTGATTGTTTTGGAAGTTATAATCAAGCCATAGAAGATATAAATTCTGCAAAAGAAATGCTTAGCGACCCAGAAATGAAGGAGCTGGCAGAAGAAGAAGTGCAAGAAGCTGAAGCAACACAACAACGTTTATATCAACAATTACAAGTTTTATTGCTACCGAAAGACCCCGATGATAATAGCAACGTATTCTTAGAAGTGCGTGCAGGAACGGGTGGTGACGAGGCGGCATTATTTGCAGGTAATTTGATGCGCATGTATTCACGTTATGCTGAAGCAGCGAAGTGGGGCATCGAAATCATGAGTCGGAATGACGGCGATCATGGTGGCTTTAAAGAAGTGATTATGCGAGTTTCGGGACAAAATGTGTATTCTCAACTCAAATTTGAATCAGGTGGACATCGGGTGCAACGTGTGCCAGAAACTGAAGCCCAAGGACGTATTCATACCTCAGCATGTACGGTTGCTGTAATGCCTGAAGTTGAAGCCAATGAAGAAATTGAAATTAATTCCAATGATTTGCGAGTTGATACTTTTCGTGCATCAGGCGCGGGTGGTCAGCACGTTAACAAAACAGATTCTGCGATTCGACTCACTCACTTGCCATCAGGTATCGTTGTTGAATGTCAGGATGAACGTTCGCAGCATAAAAACCGTGCGCGTGCCATGTCATTATTACAATCGCGTTTACTCAAAGTTGAACGAGATCGACATCAAGCGGAACAAGCTGAAACACGGCGTAATTTAGTCGGCAGCGGCGACCGTTCTGAACGGATTAGAACCTATAATTTTCCACAAGGTCGAGTCACAGACCATCGTATTAATTTAACCTTATATCGTTTGGATGAAGTATTAGAAGGCAAGCTAGATTTATTGCTCAAGCCCATCATTCACGAACATCAAATGGATTTACTCGCCAGTTTAGGTGATGATTAAAGTTTTTCTGAAGTGCTAAAACCAAGCTTAAATGTCCGCCATTTCTTATGAGCAGTGAACATTTAAGCCTGTGTCAGAAAATCGCTAGGTTTCCGTTTCAACTTTTAAATCCAAAGCTATAGAATTAATACAATAACGCAATCCTGTCGGCGCAGGACCATCCTCAAACACATGACCTAAATGCGCATCACATTCAGGACAATGCACTTCCACCCGTCGCATACCTAAACTGCTATCAGTTTCTGCTGTAACGGCTTCAGGATTTAATGGCGCGTAAAAACTAGGCCAGCCCGAACCTGAATCATATTTAGTCTCCGAACTAAACAGCTCATGCCCACAACACACACATTGATAAATACCCTGCGTTTGGCAAGTATAATAATGACCTGAAAAAGCCATTTCCGTTCCTTTTTGCCGACAAATTTGAAATTGCTCAGGGGTTAATTGTTGTTGCCATTCTGTATTTGATTTTTGGATTTTAGCCATTGTTTCAATCACTCTCGTTTGCTAAATTATTGTAGATTATTAAGATTTTAGCGGCATTATTTTATATATGGTAACTTACATTTTTAGATTCTGCGTTATGAATTATGTTCTCGGATGCACGTTGCAGTCCACTGCCATTAAGTTAAGGAATAAAAACAGATTTTATTTTTTCTTTTGGCATGATGCAAGTGATGTCGAGAGCTTCTAAGTTAGTAATATAAACCGCTGCATAGAAGTCTTGATAAACAGATTCTGCGGTTTTTCCTGTAAAGTTTTCAAGATTGAGGCGGCTTTTAAGCAGTGCATAGCATCCCTCAACTCCCCAACATTTGTTTGAAGACATTATTGAATTATTGAACCAATGCTTGGATGAATAGGATTTCTAATCTTGCCTATCCTTCAATCCATTTCATTGAGTTCAGCATTTTTTGATTTTTAAGCCACTCTGTTTTGATTCAAGACCATTTGATGATAAAACCTACTATTTTTGACGATTAAAGTGATAGGTAAATTAGAAATTCAAACAAACTATTTATGTTATGATTAACTAAATTACAAAAACAACAACAAAATTATAGTGACTATATTTGAGTCCTATGCTGACCTTTAATCTTTATTATAATTAAATTGTATTTCGATTAAAAAAAGTCTGAAATTTAATAAATTAAGATGATTGGCACAATAATTACACAATATTCAATTAAAATTAATTAGCGCGAGGTTGTGAGATGTTACTTAATTTGGGCATTTCATAAAAATAACATCAATGAATTACCGCTCTTTATTTGAAAAAAAATATCGCTTTCTATTAATTTCGGTATTACTCTTTGTTTGTATTGATATTAGCGTACTTATTCCTAATTTAATCATTTCTCAACATATCCAATATGATGCGATTACGGTCAATTTAGCAGGACGACAGCGTATGTTATCCCAACGAATGGTAAAAGCCCTGTCCTTGATGTATACCGCGCAACAGCAGCAAGATAAAATTGCGCTTGAGACTTTTCGACAAGAATTTCAGCAAATCTTCCAATTATTTGACAACACAATCAATGGTTTTGCTTATGGTGGAGAAACGCAAGATACCACGGGACAAAGCTTCCATTTGCAAGCAGTACAAACATCCAACACCCAAATAATTACAACTCAAGCACTTGCCTTATGGAATGCAAATAAAGTATTACTTGAACCATTTCACACTCAACAGCAAACTGCATTCAATCCCGCAACATGGCAGCAACTTAAACATATTCAGCAAAATCACTTAAAATTATTGCATTTAATGAATGAGTTAACTTTAACTTTAGAACAGCAAACCTCTCAGCAAGCGGCTTTAATTCAAAACATTCAAATGACAGGGCTTTTACTTGTTGCGCTTAATTTTATGTTTCTTATATTTCATGTATTTTCCAGTTTTCAAAAACAAGACAAGCAGTTAACACAGGCAATGCAACGTGCTGAGGCAGCAAATAAAGCCAAAAGTGAGTTTTTAGCTAATATGAGTCATGAAATTCGGACACCGATGAATGGTGTGTTGGGCATGTTATCGCTGACACTTGATACAGAATTGACAGTGCCGCAACGTGATTATTTAGAAATTGCCAACCAATCCAGTGATATTTTACTAGCCTTAATTAATGATATTCTTGATTATTCTAAAATTGAAGCAGGACACATGGAATTGGAAAATATTCCGTTTGCACCGCGCCAAGTGATTGAAGATGTCTTAGATTTGTTGTCAGAGCGAGCAAGTTCCAAAGATTTGGATATGGGATTGTTGTGTGATTCTCCATTTAATTTTTTGGTCAAAGGTGATCCCACCCGTTTTAAACAAATTTTGACTAACCTTGTTGGTAATGCGATTAAATTCACTGATAAAGGTGATATCCGAGTTAAATTAGAACAAAAAGCGGTTGGTGAACATCATGTCATATTACACTGCGAAGTCACAGATACAGGCATTGGAATTTCAAGCAAGGGGCAAACTAAAATTTTTGCATCATTTTCTCAAGCCAGCAGCTCGACCAGCCGTCATTATGGAGGGACTGGTTTAGGACTTGCCTTGAGCAAACGCTTAGTGGAGTTAATGAATGGTGAAATTGGTGTGCGTTCTGGACTTGATGCAGGCAGTACGTTCTGGTTTACGATTCAATTAGAAACCTCGGAAGAAAAAACAATACAAAGTTTAACATCTCAGCATGATTTGCAAAATTTGCGCGCCTTAATTGTAGATGTTGATTCAATTCATCGCATGGTATTAGAAGAAAACTTTCGGAATTGGCAGATTGATTCGTATAGTTGTTCTAACGGACAGCAAGAAGCATTGCAAGTATTACATCAGGCGGCTGAACAAGAACGGGCTTTTGATTTTGCTGTGATTGATATGGAAATGAAGGAAATGGATGGTTTTGCGTTAAGTCATAAAATCAAGTCAAATCCAAAAATTAGAACGACACGCCTGATTATGCTGAGTTCCAGAATGCAATCAAGTGACAGCAAACTGGCATTACAATCAGGATTTTTAGCTTATTTGGTTAAGCCTGTGCGTCAATCGCATTTACACGATATCATTGGCTTGGTTATGGGGCTGCAAGCAGGACAAAATGAGACTTTGATTACAAGTCATACATTAGATCAACAGAATTTTTTGTATGATATTGATGCTGAAAAAAAACAAGCGTTGTCAGCGCATCAGAATATGCCCATATTATTAGTAGAGGATAATATATTTAACCAAAAAGTCGCATTGAATATGCTGAAACGTTTAGGCTTGAAAATGGATGTGGCAAGCAATGGGCAAGAGGCTTTAGATAAACTTGAGCAACAAACTTATTCATTAATCCTGATGGATTGTCAAATGCCCGTATTAGACGGTTATCAAGCCACTGTAATCATCCGCCAACGCGAGGCAACGGGGCAATTATCTAAGCAAATTATTATTGCGATGACAGCTCATGCAATGGAAGGTGCACGCGAGGAATGTTTAGCCGCAGGCATGGATGATTATTTTTGCAAACCCTATAAAATTGAGACTTTGCAAGCAGTCATACAACGTTGGTTGGAAAATTTACAACACGCCTAGCTTGAAATTAGGATGTGAGTTAGACAAATTTAAATTCGATCTGTTTTATGGCTCTAAATAACAGATTATTAACTATTATGAATAATAATTAGTCATTTGAGCGGAAAAGGATTGACTATTTCTCAGTAACCAGTACCCTGCTATCAGTTTAAAGTTGTTCATTTATAGGCTCATACATGTCCGCCACAATTACCGAATTTTCCCAGTTAGCATTATCAGAACCCGTACTCCAAGCGGTGAAAGACGTAGGTTACGAAGAACCCTCCCCGATTCAACTCGCAGCAATTCCCCCATTACTTGAAAAGCGTGATCTTATTGGTCAAGCCCAAACAGGTACAGGTAAAACGGCTGCTTTCGCATTACCTTTATTATCCCATATTGAATTGGGTAATCGTTATCCTCAAGTATTGGTATTAACCCCAACTCGTGAACTTGCTATTCAAGTAGCTGAGGCTTTCCAACGTTACGCACGTCACTTGCCCGATTTTCACGTACTGCCAATTTATGGTGGTCAATCCATGCACCAACAACTACAACCATTACGTCGTGGCGTACATGTGATTGTAGGCACACCGGGTCGTATCGCTGACCATTTACGCCGCAAGTCTTTAGACCTAACTAATTTAACTACGTTAGTTTTAGACGAAGCTGATGAAATGCTACGCATGGGCTTTATTGAAGAAGTCGAATGGATTATGCAACAGGCCAGTTCTGATTATCAGACCGCCTTGTTTTCAGCAACGATGCCAACTGCCGTGCGCAAAGTGGCTGATAAATATTTAAACAATCCCATCGAAATCAAAATTAAAACCGCGACTTCCACTGTTAGCGCGATTCATCAGCGTTACTGGTTAGTGAGTGGTGTACATAAACTTGATGCTTTAACTCGGATATTAGAAGTTGAACCTTTTGAAGGTATCATCGTCTTTGTGCGTACTAAAAGTGCAACTGAGGAATTGGCTGAAAAACTAGAAGCCCGTGGTTATGCAGCTTCTGCTCTTAATGGCGATATGAATCAGTCTATTAGAGAAAAAACAGTTGAAAGACTTAAAAATGCTGATATTGATATTATTGTTGCAACCGATGTCGCAGCACGTGGCTTAGATGTGCCTAGAATCAGTCATGTTATTAACTATGATGTACCTTATGACACTGAAACCTATGTGCATCGTATTGGTCGTACAGGTCGTGCTGGACGTAAAGGTGAGGCGATTTTATTTGTTGCACCGCGTGAAAAACGTATGTTGCGCATGATTGAACAAGCCACACGTCAACCGATTGAACCTATGGGCTTACCTTCTCATGCTGAAGTCAGTGGACGACGTATTGACCGCTTTAAAGAGCAAATCAAAGAAATTTTAATTGCTGAAGATTTAGACTTTTTCCGTCAATTGGTTGATTCGTTTCAACATGAAGATGAAATGGAATTATCTGATATTTCCGCAGCTTTAGCTTATCTTGCTCAACGTGAACGCCCTTTGCAATTGCCAAAAGGTGCTAAGGAATATAATCCAACAGCAAGAGATGAAAATCATATTGATTGGGTCACATATCGCCTTGCAGTGGGTAAAGCCGATGGTGTTGAACCTAAGCATATCGTTGGTGCAATCGCCAATGAAGCGAATATGGAAAGTCGTTATATTGGGCAAATTCAATTTTTTCCTAATCATACTACGGTGAAATTACCTCTTGGTATGTCAAAAGATGTATTAAGTCATCTTAAAACAGTTCGAGTATGTGGCAAAATGCTAGAGATTGTTGAAGTTGAAGATGATGGCAGTGGTGATGGACGACCTAGCAGAAGACCACGTAGAGGCGGTGGTGGTAATAGCGGTGGTAATGGCGGCGGCGGTAATAATCGACGTGGCGGTGGTGGCAGCGGTCCAAAACGTGATAGCGGCGGTAGCAACAGTCGTAATAGCAAACCGGGAAAACGGCATTTTAAAGCCAAGTCATAACTAAATGATGAGTTAAATGTGACATATTTCGAGGAACATAGAGCTGGTTTTATATATCTAGCTTAGGTTAAAAAACAGCTTCAAGTTCTTCGATTATCATTTCTGTAACAGATACGCCTACTTTGTTTTTCAGCTTTGCTTTAGAGAAGCACTTTTCAAAATCTGTGTAACATATCGCAGCAACTGCCAAGCTCGCAGGAGTCGTTGTCAATTTGCACGAGCAACTCAGGCAAGATAAATCTTGCACTCCTAATAATTGATTTATTTGCGCTTAATCACCAATAACGTAATATCATCATAAATTTCTTCATTATCAATATGTTGCTTTAAATCCCCAATCACCGCTTGCTGTACTTGTATTGCACTATGTTGCCAATTTTGTTTAATCACTTCGCACAAACGCTCTAATCCATAGGTTTTAAGTTCTTGACTTCGTGCTTCAATAACCCCATCCGAATACAAGACAACACCATCACCTTCTCGCAACTCAACTTCCATTGCAGATACAAATTGCTCTATGCTGGGTTCTAAGCCAATAATAAAACCCAAATCTGTTGTATCTATTTTTTTTATCTTAGCATCTTTAGTAATCAATAAAATAATTTCATGTTGACCGCTAAAACGCAAACGCCCTTTGTGATAAGTCAATAATGCCAAGGTTAAAGACTTATCTAACTTCATGCGTTGAATATTGTCATATAGGGCACGGTTCAACACTTTTAAACACAATTCAGGGGTTGTAATATGATGAGCTAACAAGGTTCGCATTGCGGTTTGTACCATGAGCATCAAAATGCTACTTTCCAATCCATGCCCAATGACATCGCCAATCCCGCACACAATATGGTCGTCATATTTCAACACATCACAATAATCACCGCCAATATCTTCGGCTGGCTGCATAAATCCTGCAATGTCTAAATCTTCTAATTTATCTAATTCGTGCTGACGCGGTAATACCCATTGCTGAATCCGCCGTGCAATATTCAACTCAGCTTCTTTCAAAGTGTTTTTGTTGTGTAATGCTTTCAATTTCAACTGATTTTCAATCCGAGCAACCAATTCATCACGCGAAATAGGTTTGGTTAAATAATCATTTGCACCGACTTCCAATCCCTGAATAATATCTTCTGCTTGATTTTTCGCACTCAATAATAAAATCGGTAATTCGCCTGCGTGCCATTTTTTACGAACTTCAGTTGTCAAGGCATAGCCATCAATATTGGGCATCATCACATCTGTGGCAATTAAATCAGGGCGTAAACCTTGTTCAATCAAAGTAAGGGCTTTTTCACCTGAATTGGCTGTCACGACTTTATAAGGTTGAGTGGACAAATAAATCGACAGCAAACGCAAATTAATAAAATCATCATCAACCAGCAAAATGACAACAGAAGCTTGTTTTGCATCTTCCTTAGACAATGAAATTGAATCAACATTCTGTGTGGTTAAAACATCCTCTTTAGGCAATAAGATGATATTATTTTGCTCATTACACTCAGTAAATAAAGGTGCAGGAGCATTCTTCGCATCGATAATTTGTTGTTCTGTGGCTAAAGGCAAAGTAAAGGTAAAACGAGAACCTTTGTGCTCTATAGATTCCACAAAAATCTCACCATCCTGCAATGTGGTCAATTGTTGCGCAATGCTAAGTCCAAGTCCAGAACCTTCATAACTACGCGCACTCGAACCATCAACTTGTTCAAACGACTCAAAAATACAGCTAATTTTATGTTTTGGTATCCCAATACCTGTATCTTTAACATGAATTGCGATGTAATAATTGGACGTATATATATCATAATGCTCAACTGTCGTCAGCACTTTGGGATTGTAATGAGGTAGATATAATTCAGGGTCACGCCATACCACTTCTGCGCTAATTTCAACGCCACCTTCACTGGTAAATTTGAGCGCGTTATCGATAAAGTTATGTAAGATTTGCTGTACTCGTTCCTCATCAGCCATGGCAAGCGGCAAATTAGACCGAATCTTATTTGTCAAAGCCAGAGTGCGGTGTTGTACCATCGATTGATAAACCGTCAGCACTTTGCGAATGACGGAATCCATATCAAGCGGCTGTAAATTTGGGACAATGGCGTTATGCTTAAGACTAGAGAAATCTAGAATATCACTGACTAAATGTAAGAGGCGATTACTGCTGTGGGTGATAACTAACAGCATTTCAAGTTGAATATCAGTCAGTTGTCCTTCTAATTCAGCGTGTAAAAATTCAGACGCACCAATAATGCCATTTAAAGGAGTGCGTAATTCATGCGAGGTATTGGCTAAAAATTGGTCTTTGAGTGTATCGAGCTGCTTCAATTTATCATGCTGTTCTTGCATCATTTTATCGTGTAGATAAGTATTAAGCGCATCTCTAATTGTTAAACGCAGTTCTTCTGAATTCCAAGGTTTAGATATATAACGATACAACTGCGCATTGTTAATCACGTTACCAATCGCTTGGACATCAGCTTGCCCCGTCAACATGATTTTTAAAGTATTTGGCAATTTAACATGCACTTGCTGCAACAGCTCATCACCCTTGAGATTGGGCATGATATGATCGGAAATAATGACAGCAATTTCATAATCTTGGGCTAGTAACTCATCAATTAATTCTAGTGCTTCTTCTCCACTTTCAGCAACTTCGATTAAACATTTATCTTCTAATGCTTTATTAATTTCAATTTCGAGAGTGTCTAAAATGCTAGGCTCATCATCAACACATAAGATGGCTAATTTCGGAGAGTCATTGTTTGTATCCATAATGTGCTAGGCTAGTTTCGAGTAAGTGAATAAGAGTTTTGCTGTCCGCTACTAAAAACCAATGATAA
>JAYQWJ020000703.1:0-3657 GCA_035829175.2 Candidatus Albibeggiatoa psychrophila | reverse complement strand
TAATTGTGTGTGTTAATTGAAAATAGCGATTTGCTGCCATCTGCACAGTCGTAAGCGTCGATTCAGCAAAAACACCATTAATCACCGCCAAACTATTTGCACCCGCTTGTAACAATGCCAGTCCATTTTCAGGCGTAATGCCACCAATCGCCACAATGGGACAAGATAATTGCTGACGGGCTTGCACCAACACATCAATTGATGCGGGAATAGCCTCGGGTTTAGTCACAGAATTGAAAAAACGTCCAAAAGCAACATAATCCGCACCATTTGCCACCGCTTGCTGAGCCAACGCCAATTGGTTATAACAAGAAATACCAATGATAGCCTGTTGCCCTAATTGTTTTCTTGCCTGCAATAAGCTTGAATCATATTTGCCTAAATGCACACCATCAGCGTGAACTTGTTGGGCTAAGTCAATATCATCATTAATAATTAACGGCACAGCATATTGCTGACAGATTTTTTTCAAGCCTGTTGCCTGAGCCACTCTTTTAGACTGATTATCGGTTTTATCGCGATATTGCACCACTTTTGCACCGCCACATAATGCCGCCTCAACGGTTTGCAAAAAATGCGCTTCATCAATCAACTGACTGTCAGTGATGACATAAAGCCCCTGAATCGGTAAAGTCATGAAAATATTCCTAATAAAATGTATTTCTGTAGCCAATGAGTATTTAAATAGTAATGCTTTATTTTTATCTATAGTTTATGATTGGAATACCAATAAATATTTTAAAAATATCAGATTTGAAACAATGACAGTTTTTTATAAAAATGACTTATAAATCAACACTTATACCATTTTGCATTTGTTTTAAAATAACAAGGTTTTCAACACCTATAACAACTGACAAAATCACGGTTTTTAGTCATTTTATCAGTGTCATAGCGCAAATTTTAGGTGTTAATCTTATAAATTGTGCTCAAGTTTATTTATTTTTAGATTAATCTGGTTTTTATCCTTATTCCTAGCGTCTTTCTATTTCTCATTACTACAAATCATGATAGGATTTACGCCATTATTCAAACCTTTTCCTTTGGGATACTGCTATGCAACTCAAAAAATTGCGGTTTATGTTGGTTGCAGCCATATTTATGTGGGCTGTCACCTTATTTCCCTTTATTTTCAATTCCGCCTCTCAACTTCAAGCGCAAGAACAAGCTGATTTAGAAGTCATTTCTGAATTGTCTGAGCCTTCGACCCATACGCAAGGTTTTCAGCCGCAACTTAATCAAATGGTCACCAATTCGCAAATGACCCAAATGGCATTACAAGCTATTAGCGGTCAGTTTGACCAATTACAGCAAATCCAAACCGATTTAAAAGCAGATTATGCAGCACAATTGGAAAAAATGGAAAATGAGGCAGCGACAAAATTAGAAGCTTTAAAACAAGTACAAACCGAATTAGAAGCTAAATATCAATCTCAAGAAGACTTACAAGCTGAATGCGATAAAAAAGTCGATGCGATTCAAACTGAAACCGATTTACATTTAATTGAAGCGTTGCAAGCCAACGAAGATTTAACCGTGGCGTATGAAAAGCGTTTAGAAGCAATTCAAGCTCAGAATACAAGCGCATTAGGACAGCAAAAAACCACTATTCGTAACGAATTAGAAACCGAGCAACAAGCTAAATTTGAACGTTTGAGCAAACAGCTTAAAAATACTGAAAAACGTTTGCGTGATACTGAAATGCGTTTAGTCGAAAGTTTACAGGAATTAGAGGCATTGAAACATCAGCAACAAGCTGAATATACAAAAAATTCAAATAAAGCAAAACAGCAAAATGAGCAGCTTAAGCAACAATCTGAAATTCAAATGCGAGCGCAACAAGAAAAATATACGCTGTTAGAACAAAGTTTACAACAGAAAGAACAGGACTTAACAACCGCTTTAGACCAGCAACAAATCCTAAAATCACATCATGCAAAATCCATTCAGCGGGTACAACTGGGGCTTGAAAAACAAGTTAAAAAACGTACTGAAAAAGTGCGTAAAGAGCTTAAAACCGAACGTAAGCAAAAACAAAGTTGGCATAAAAAATATAATGAATTAAAGCTGTTATGGCAGGGAACAGAGCAAGCTTGGGAGAAAACTCGAAAAGAATTAACAGATAGTCAAGCAACTCAAAAAGCAGCTCAGCAACGATTGGATCAGTCGCAACAACAATTGACTGTCATCCGTCAAACTTTGGAAAAAGAAAAAACCCAAGCTGTAACCTATCGGCAGCAATTACAAACTGCACAACAACAAATTGAGGCATTAAATGTAGACCTTGCTAACCCAAAATGTGAAGGCTTGAATCAATGTGAGCAAAACTTAAATAAAGCCAAAAATAAGGATGTACCGCGTTTAGAGAGTGAAAAACAACATTTAATTGATTATTACCAAACACTTTTACAGCAAAAACAACAAGAAGCACACATCATGCAACAGGCATTAGTGGAGAAATTACAGAGTAATATGGATTTAAACCCTCCAATGATGCAAGCGGATAATATGACTAGTATGGCAAAACGTGATTGTCAAACTCAGTTGCAACGTTTGGAATTACAAAGTGAAACCGTACAACAAGCCTTGGCAAATCAATTACATCAAACTCAACAAAACAACCGCCAACAACAGCAACAACGATATGATGCACAAGAAAAATTACAGCAATTGCAAACCCAATGCGGAGTGGAAATTGACCGCTTAGAATTTGTACCTAATTTGCTAAATGAACAACCTTTTGTTGATTCTGGCAAAATGACGCAGTTAATACAAGATTATAAGCAGCAATTACAATTATTACAGCAACAACATCAAACACGTTTGCAAGCGGTATTGCAGTCTAAACAAACGACTCAACAATCGTATGAAATGCAATTACAACAGGCGCAGGATTTATTAAAACAAACTCAAACTGAGTTAGCGGCATTACGTGAAAAAAATAGAGAATATTTAAGTTTAGAGCAGTTACGTGAAGAATATTTGCAGAAAATTCAAATTTTGAATCAAACCGTGGAAAAACTAGAAAAGCAACAATCTGAACAATTGCAAAAACAATCCAATCAAGTACGACAATTAGAACAAGAATTACAGCAAACTCAGCAACAATTAGCGCAAAAAGAGACCTATTTACAAGAAGCGCAATTATTAGAGCAAAATTTACGGGAAGAATATAATGCGAAACAACGTGAGATGCAACAGGCATTTGAGGCTACGTTGCAAGAACGTGATACTGTTGAATCGGGTTATACTGATGCTTTACAAAAAACTAAAGGAGAAGTTGAATTATTACAACAAGAATTAGTCAGCAGCAAACAAGACGTTACTCAGTTACATCAAACCATTCAGCTAAAACATCAAGCTCAAGTTGAAAGACTATTAGCACAACTCGAAGAATCACAACAAGTTTTAGGAAATCAACAAACCAAATTGCAAGAAACACAAGCTCAATTGCAAAAAGCACGTTTACAGGTAGATAATTCAAATTTATATCATGAGCAAGCATTACAAAAAATCCAGCAAAAATCCAATCAAGAACAACAAAAATTATTAGCCGCTCAAACCCAATTACGTGAAGGTTATGCCGAATTACAACAAAAATATGAAATAGAAATTAGCACATTAAAACAACAATTAAGCCAAACAGAACAAAGTTTA
>JAYQWJ020000702.1:0-13722 GCA_035829175.2 Candidatus Albibeggiatoa psychrophila | reverse complement strand
ATCTAATATATTGTAGACGAATTTGAATTATTTACAGCACTTTTCGGTTTTAAACAGCAAAAAATGGTTGTAATGTACTTTAAAATCACTACCAACAGCAACATTTAAAACTAATAAATATCTTTAATTTTAATTGGTTACATGAAAAACAAGCTTTTCAGCGGTATTTACCATATCAAAATATATTTTTATTTAAAATAAGCAATATAAATCAAGGAGTTAAATTAATGGCATTGCGTTTGCATTTAGAAATACAGACCATCGA
The DNA here is from genome assembly GCA_035829175.2 of Candidatus Albibeggiatoa psychrophila. Taxonomy (GTDB): domain Bacteria; phylum Pseudomonadota; class Gammaproteobacteria; order Beggiatoales; family Beggiatoaceae; genus Albibeggiatoa; species Albibeggiatoa psychrophila. The sequence goes on along the minus strand of JAYQWJ020000702.1, from coordinate 13,457 downwards.
ATATAAATTAGTCTACATTTTAGAGATCATGAGTTATATAGCCTGCATATTAGTACTTAAGAAGTTTGCGGTATTTGATATTGACTTGTTGCTTTTTTGAGATTAATGAGAAAGCAGTGAATAACCATTTAGAGCGCATTATATATTTCGTTTCTAAATCCAATGCAGATATTGTTATACTTAATTCTCGCTTTAAATGTGGTATAATTCGAGGGCTGTTTTGTTTGTATTAGCCTAATAGTTAGGTTCTTGATGCAGGCTTTTAATTTATTTCCAAATGGAGAGTATTCTCATGAAACAACAAAAAGGTTTTACATTAATCGAATTGATGATCGTTGTTGCGATTATCGGTATTTTAGCTGCTGTAGCGATTCCTGCTTACACTGACTACTTAAAACGTGCGAAATTAGCTGAGGGCGTTAACCTTCTTGGTGGCTTGAAAACACCTACAGAGGAATGGACTGGCTCTAAAGGCTACTGGCCAGCTGTTGCAAGTATTGGTGGTAAAACAGGTGGTAAATATACTACTTTAATAGGTGCTATCAATTCTGGAACAACTGCTAAGGTAGTGAGTGGTGCGGATCTTGGTTACTCAGCATCTTTCATTGATGATTCTATTGAAGGTAAATTACTGTTAAAATATGATGTTGATGCACAAATCTGGAATTGTACGCATGACGGTATGAAATTAGCTTACTTGCCAACTGCTTGTAAATAAGTTTGATACTCTTAAAGCTTAACCAGACCGACTAAGTTTAGTTAAGTTTGTATAAAGAAGCCTACGTCAAAGTGGGCTTTTTTTATGCCCAACTGTTTAGTTTCAATAAAAATTCAACCATTTTACTCAATAACGATAAAAATCTAATGACCGCTTATAGTAACAAAATTGACTGAAATACTTTGAATCACTTGCAATAGGATGTAAACTGACCTCATTGAAACAGCTTGATATAGGTTTCCGTTTTTAAACGATTCATCACGGGATTTAAGATATGGATATAGGTGAAATTCTCGCATTTGGTGTCAAGAATGGGGCTTCTGACTTCCACTTATCAGCAGGCGTACCGCCCATGATTCGAGTCAGCGGTGACATGCGTAAACTTAACGTGCCGGCACTTGATCACAGTCAAGTACGTGATATGGTTTACGATGTCATGAACGATAACCAACGTAAAGAATATGAAAAATATTTAGAGTGTGATTTTTCATTTGAAATTCCGGGGCTTGCCCGTTTTCGTGTGAATGCCTATAACCAAAATCGGGGTGCAGGCGCAGTTATTCGTACCATTCCAGCTGAGATTTTAACACTAGAACAACTCAAAGCCCCTGCTATTTGTAAAGAATTTGCCATGATGGTTAGAGGCATGGTGTTAGTAACGGGCGGTACAGGTTCAGGTAAATCAACGACCTTAGCGGGTATGATGAATTATCGCAATGAAACCGAGTATGGTCATATTCTCACCATTGAAGACCCGATTGAATTTGTACATCCATGTAAACGTAGCTTGATTACTCAGCGCGAAGTGAAACGTGATACTTTGGGCTTTAACGAAGCTTTGCGCTCAGCTTTACGTCAAGACCCCGATGTTATTCTTGTTGGGGAAATGCGAGATTTAGAAACCATTAAACTTGCTTTATCCGCATCAGAAACAGGTCACGTTGTATTCGGTACATTGCATACTCAATCTGCTAATAAGACTGTTGATAGATTGGTTGAAGTATTCCCAACAGCGGAAAAAGACACCATTAGAACAATGTTATCTGAAGGTCTTAAAGCCGTTATATCGCAATCATTATTGAAAAAAGTGGGCGGTGGTCGGGTAGCAGCTCATGAAATATTAGTATCCACGCCTGCGATCCGTAACTTGATTCGGGAAAATAAAGCGGCGCAAATGTTCTCAGCACTTCAAACAGGGCAACAATTTGGAATGCAGACCCTTGATCAATGTCTCCAAAAATTACTTGATGAGAAAAAGATTACCCGAGAAGCGGCTAGAGATAAAGCGGCGAATAAAAACTTGTTTTAACCTGAATTTCTACAAAACTGTATTTATTGCCCAAAACGATAGATACAGTTTTCAATTTTATCTCATTCTACCCAATAATCCTGCGGGTATTTTTTAGAAACCTCAAATATTCCAATAAATTATAAATATAAGCATTGTTTTGTAAATGATTGCGTTTACTGAATGTTTAAAAAAAATATTCAGATTATTGAATCTAAACTATTTCAAAATATCACCTTAAAGTTACAGCCTCTTTTATAGAAATCCACCTTGAAAAATACTCTAAATACTGATAGTTTGGGAGGTTTAATATTTTCCGCTTAGGAGAACATCCTTGATTCAGTATTCAGAACAAGACATTAAACGTAATTTGCCAACTAATGCTGTTAGACGTGGTTATCGTTATTGGTTAGACAACCATGTGCTTGATGTTGCTTGTGAAGTTGGACGTGATAGATTGAGTTTAAAGGGAAAGGTCGATGGCAGTGAACGTTATCCATATAATACGGTTGCAGATATTACGCAAACCCCTAATGGACGGATTAACATCGTAACCGAGTGCTCTTGTCCTGTGAGTGTTGACTGTAAGCATAGTGCTGCAATTCTATACGCGTATTTACGTCGTCCAGATTTAGTGTTATTTGACAAATCTAATAATAAAGACATTGAGTTAAATCCAGAAGAATATTCGTATGATGAAGAACAAGACAACGATGTAGAAGAATTACTAACTAATTATGTTGGAAGTGAAAAGCTTAAAGAATTAATCAGCGGTGAGCAATTTTTTGATTCATGGCTAAATCAATTAGATGAGGTTATTCAATCCGAAGAAAAACCAAAAAAATCAAATACTAAACAGCAAGTTGTATACATTATAAATATTCAAACTGTGCAAGCACTACATATTCTTAAAGTCAGTGTTTACAGCAGCAAATTAGATAAAGATAACCAATATACAACACCAAAACAGATTCGGAAACCAGACTCATCGTATGTTTTGCCCGTCGATCAAAAAATCTTTAGATTATTGGCTATAGCGCATAATAATGCGATTGATAACATGTTGCCAACCGATGATGCTGACTTTTTTATACGTGGTGAGGACGCAGTTGAAGTGGTTGAGACATTATTAAATTCTGAACGCTGTTTTTGGAAAGAATTATCTACTAAGAATCGTTTAAGCTATGGCATACCCTTGGCTGCAACGCCGAATTGGAAAGTCATGCCAGAAGGGACGCAAAGTTTAACATTTAAAGTCAAAGGCTTGCCTCATGCTAAAATTATGCCTCTTGCTCCATTATGGTATGTAGACACCAAAGCTCATCAATGCGCACCCTTAGAATTAGACATTCCAAACCATTTAGCCACCATTTTATTGGACACCCCACCGATTAAGCCTGAGCAGCTTGATAAATTTACCGTGCTGCTCAATAAAATTCCCCAACTACCAAAGCCAAAACAGCTTAAAGTTGAAAATATCACAGGTTTACGCCCAATTCCTCATTTATACCTACATAATGAACATTTTGAAAAATATCCTTATTTCCATAACAATTTGCCTGATGAAATAAATGTAACCCTGTTAAAGCTATCATTTTTATACCAGAACCAAACCGTTCCACATCACACTAACAACGAATTCATCGAGTTTTTTAACAAACAACATCAATCCTTTGTACGTGTCAAACGTCGTCCTGTATTAGAAAATAAAATTGTTAGGGAATTGGAAAGCTATGCTTTTTCACAAATTGCATCGGCACACCTAAGAGATTATACAGAAATGCGCCATTTTTCTCATGAGTTTATAATCAATGATTTCATTGGCTTAAAGTCATTAGACCTAGAACAGAAAATGGTAGATTTCCAACTTAATGTCATTCCTAAATTGCGCGAACAGGGCTGGCAAATAGAAATGAGTGAAGATTATTTATATCAAGTTATTGATCCTGATTTGATTGATGAATGGTATGGTGATATTGATGACACAACGGGAATTGACTGGTTTAGCTTAGAATTAGGGATTTATTTAGATGGGCAAAAAATTCAATTATTGCCTTTATTGGTCGATTTTCTGAAAAACATCCATTCACGCGATGAATTACAAAAAATCCAAGAATTGCCTGATGATACGCTGCTGACTTTACGAGTGGATGAAAATCGTTTATTGCCTGTGCCTGTGAGCCGAATTCGGGATATTATCAATATTCTGATTGAATTGGGCGACCATGAGCCGTTGGATGAAAATGGGCGTTTACGGCTGAATAAATTAAAAGCGGCACAATTGGCAGAATTAGAAGCGGCAATGAGTGCGGCACGTTTGCGTTGGTTTGGCGGTGAAAAACTGTTAACTTTGGGTCGTAAGCTACGAAATTTTAAAGGTATTGAATCTGTTGCCATTCCTGCCGAATTTAATGCGGATTTGCGTCCTTATCAACAAGAAGGGGTAAATTGGCTGCAATTTTTACGTGAATATGAGTTAGGCGGTATTTTGGCTGATGATATGGGTTTGGGTAAAACCGTGATGACTTTAGCCCATTTGTTGATTGAGAAAAATATGGGGCGTTTGCAAAAACCGTGTTTAGTGATTGCACCCACCAGTTTAATGGTGAATTGGAAACATGAATCTAAACGTTTTGCACCTGATTTAAAGGTTTTAGTGCTACAAGGTGCTGAACGTAAAAAACACTTTGATAAAATAGCCAAGAGTGATTTGATTTTAACGACTTATCCTTTATTGCCGCGTGATAAAAAAGAATTATTGCAACATGAATATCATTCGTTAATTTTGGATGAAGCACAGCATATTAAAAATCCTAAAGCCCAAGCCACCCAAATCGTGCAGCAAATTCGAGCAGACAATCGCTTATGTTTGACAGGCACGCCGATGGAAAATCACTTAGGTGAATTATGGTCATTATTCCATTTTCTGATGCCGGGATTTTTAGGCGACATCTTGAGTTTTAAACATTTATTCCGTAATCCGATTGAAAAAGAAGGTGATGGGGCACGACAACATACTTTATCACGCCGCGTTAAGCCGTTTATGCTGCGCCGAACCAAGAGCGAAGTGATGCAGGAATTGCCTGATAAAACTGAGATTATCCAATCAGTCGAATTATCTGGCGCACAACAAGATTTATACGAAGCCATTCGCGTTACTATGCACGAGAAAGTACGTAAAGAGATTGAATCAAAAGGGATTGCACGTAGTCAGATCATTATTTTAGATGCTTTATTAAAATTGCGCCAAGTGTGTTGTGATCCTCGTTTAGTACCGATGGAAGCTGCTGCAAAAGTGAAAAAATCGGCTAAATTAGAGCTTTTAATGGAAATGCTGCCAGAAATGGTTGAAGAAGGACGTAAGATTTTGCTTTTTTCTCAATTTACCAGTATGTTAGCGTTGATTGAGGAGGAGTTGAAATCTAAACAATTGACTTATGTAAAATTGACAGGGCGTACTCAAAATCGTGAACAACCGATTATGCAATTTCAAAATGGTGAAGTGCCTATTTTCTTAATTAGCTTAAAAGCGGGTGGCACGGGACTCAATTTGACGGCGGCTGATACGGTGATTCATTATGATCCTTGGTGGAATCCTGCGGTTGAAAATCAAGCCACTGACCGAGCGCATCGAATGGGGCAAGATAAACACGTATTTGTATATAAATTTTTGACTGAAAATACAGTTGAGACTAAAATTCAAGAATTACAACAACGTAAACGTGCTTTGTCTGATGCTTTATTTATTGGTGGCAATAATAAGAGCAGTGCAAAACTCAGTCAAACAGATTTGGAAGCTTTGTTTGAACCATTGATTTAAAAGGATGTTAGTCATGCCAGTCAAAATAATTACCGTACAAGCCCCCAAACAAGGATTGTTTGAATTCACCCATCAAGTCACTGAAATGGTGAGAGAAGCTCAAGTGAACGAGGGTTTGTGCAGTTTATTTGTGCGCCATACTTCTGCGAGTCTGTTGATTCAGGAAAACGCCGACTCTTCCGCAAAACGTGATTTAGAACATTGGCTTAACCGCTTAGTAGCAGAGCAGGATAGCTTGTATACGCATACTTCCGAAGGCGCTGACGATATGCCGAGTCATATTAAATCTGCATTGACCGCGACCAGTTTAAGCATTCCTATTTTAAATGGGCAACTGGTATTGGGTACATGGCAGGGGATTTTTTTGTGGGAACACCGTCACCATGCTGGCAATCGTTCGGTTGCAATTCATATCGGTGAATAATTACAGTCCAAATCTACGCCGTGTAATTACTTCACATTCGCCAGATTTATCGCCTGCTTCATTATTACGACATTTGGCGGCAAATTCTTCAGCTTCTTTACGGGCGAGTTCCGATTGATTTCTGGTTTCTGCATTAATGGATTGCTGCTGTTCATAACGTTCGATTGCCGTTTGACGTTCCGCTTCGGAAAATTGCTCCCATTTATCTTGCGGCACACCATAAATAGCGGTTGTTGCGCCACAACTGATTAATAATAAACTGATTAAAATCAAACCTAAAATACGCATGATGATTTCCTTAACGATCTAAAACAGACTTTTTCAATCATTGAATCATAACAAAGCCCATTTTCAAAACAAGTTTTCATTTGCATCCTATTTAATTCAAAAAAGCCCGCTAGATTTTCCACTATGGCTGTCACATCAAATCAGCATTCACAACAGGCTTGACAGTTTAAAACGTAAACTCAATAATAACTTTTTTGATTCAAGCAACCATAAAAGATATATCACATTGATAAATTTAGACAATATTGACATTATTTTAGTTGGAACTTCTCATCCGGGGAATATTGGTGCAGCCGCCAGAGCCATGAAAACCATGGGTTTATCCCAATTGGTGCTGATTAAGCCGAAAGAATTTCCCAGTGTTGTTGCCACCGCACGGGCTTCGGGTGCTGATGATATTTTAGCCAATGCAAAACTGTATGATGATTTTGTCGAAAGTTTACACCCTTATGAGTTAGTGATTGCAACCAGTGCCCGTTTACGTTCAATCACTTGGCCGATGCTGACCCCGCCAGAATGTGCAGAAAAAGCATTAGCGCAACAGGGTAAAGTGGGTTTGGTTTTTGGGCGTGAACATTCGGGCTTAAGCAATGAAGAACTCGATCATTGTCATGCTTTGGTGCAAGTTTCGACTGAGCCTGACTTTTCTTCTTTGAATATTGCGGCGGCGGTGCAAGTGTTAAGTTATGAGCTACGTCGAACTGCGGAACAAAATGAAAATAAGCCGTTACCAACCGTGGGTGACATGGTAAATATGCAGCAAATGGAATATTTTTATGGGCATTTAGAACAAGCGTTGCTTGATACGGGATTTTTAGAAGCGGATAAACCACGTCTAACCATGCGTAAATTACGTTGCTTGTTTAATCGTGCTGCTCCAAATCAATCAGAAATGAATATTTTGCGTGGTATTTTGAGTTCTGTGCAGAAAGCCACTAAAAAATAAATTATCCTACTTTGGCTTTCAAATCAGACTGAATGCGTTTTTGCTGGGTTTCATAATCAATACGCAGCAAAATCGCCACCATCATGCAAGTGACAACAAGGCTTGAACCGCCATAACTCATTAATGGCAAAGTTAAACCTTTAGTTGGTAGCAACCCCATATTCACGCCCAAATTAATACTGGCTTGTAAACCGATACACAAACCAATTCCATACGCAGTATAGGCGGCAAAATTCAACCCCACCCGCTCAGTTTCTACCGCAATCACAAATGAACGCAACACCACAAATGCAAATAAACTAATCACAAAAATCACCCCGATTAAGCCTAGTTCTTCAGCTAAGATTGCAAATAGAAAATCGGTATGTGCTTCAGGCAAATAAGCCAACTTTTGCACGCTGTTGCCCAATCCGACCCCAAATAATTCACCGCGTCCAATGGCAATTAAAGCTTGAGTCAATTGAAATCCCGAGTTAAATGGGTCAGCCCAAGGATTCATAAAAGTGGTTAAGCGTTCCAAGCGATAAGGTGCTAGAAAAATCAGTGTGCTTAATGCGCAACTTACGCCAATTACCCATAATACAAATTGATACATCGGTACGCCTGCCAAAAATAACATGCCTAATATGGTGACAAATAAAACCACGGTCGTGCCATAATCAGGTTCAAGTAAAAGCAAGCTGGCGATTAAAATCAGCACAAACATTGGTTTAACAAAACCCATAAATGATTCTCGAACTTCTTGGCTGCGTCGAATCAGATAGCTCGACAGATATAAAATCATAAATAGTTTTATTAATTCAGACGGTTGTATATTAAATCCTGAGATTTTTATCCAACGCATACTGCCATTAACACTATGTCCAAAATAGGGGGTTAAAACCAATATTAAGCTCAATGTGCCAATAAGTAATAAAACCGCACTGTATTTATGCCAAAACTGTATAGGTATCAAAATGATAAGTAATCCTGCACTTACACCAATACCAACATAAGTTAATTGTCGCCAAAAATAATACAAGCTGTCGTTAAAACGGGTTTCGGCGATATAAATCGAGCTGGATGTGACCATTACCAAACCCAGTAGCAATAAAATGAGGCAGACGAAAATAAGCGGCATATCATAGCCAAAACGGATATGGGAAGAAGGCTGTTTTAGTTTGGGGTTTGGCATCGAGCAACATGTAAACTTAAAGGAGAAATGGGTTTTATTATAGCTTATTTACTAATGGCTTAGTTTCTTAAACAACATAATAAGGCTGGCTGATTTTAAATTGGCAACATTCACAGATTCACATAAACTTGCAATTCTGATTTTGAGTATAATTTCAGCATGAGAATTCTCGAATAGATGTATTATTAAACTGGAAATATATCATGAAAGCATTATTACAAAACAATGAATTAATTTTGATGGAGGCGGCGATTGTTGAGCAATTACGCTGGCATAGTGACGTACAATTGCATCCTCTTTTAAGCAATGCCCCACTGATTTACAGCACCGCTCGTGAACCGCTTAAGCAACTTTATCAACAATATATGGAAATTGCCCACAACGCGGATTTAGCGTTTTTGATGTGTACACCCACATGGCGAGCCAATCAAGAACGTATTGCTCAAGCTGGAAATAATGCGTTTCAACATATTAATAGCGATGCGGTAAAATTCTTGCGGGAAATTCAACAAACCAGCCTCCAAGCGGATAAAGTTAAAATCGGCGGGATGATGAGTTGTAAAAATGATTGTTATCAACCCGATGCAGGCTTATCTACTGATGAAGCGAAACAATTCCATCAATGGCAAGTTGAAGCCTTAACTGATGCGGGTGTTGATTTTTTATTTGCAGTGACATTGCCTAATATCAACGAAGCAGTCGGCATTGCTCAAGCGATGGAAACCACGGACACGCCGTATATTATCAGTTTTGTGATTGCACGCGATGGCACATTATTGGATGGAACGCCGTTACATATTGCAATAGAAAGGATTGATTCTGCAACAAAAAAACCAGCATTAGGCTTTATGATTAATTGTGCTTACCCCAGCTTTTTATGCGCTGATGAACAGCAATCCCAAATATTTGAACGCCTGATTGGTTATCAAGCCAATGCTTCTTCACTCGATCATTGTGATTTAGATAATGCCACGCAATTAGAATCAAATACGGTGCAAGATTGGGGCAATGAAATGCTGCGTTTTAATCAACAATTTGGGCTGAAAATCTTAGGCGGTTGCTGTGGAACAAGTGCAGCGCATTTACGCTATTTGGTTAAACATGTATGATTGGGTGATAGGCTTTTTATTCAACGATTCGGACACAATTCATTGTATTTAGAAGCGATTTCACTATATAAAAATATAAATTCAATACGAGTGTCCTCTTTTCTCACATTAAATCTTCGCTTATGCAACAAAATAATCATGAATTGTTATAATGTAGGTATCTACTAGGTTTTAGGCTTAGATTTTAAATTATCATGTTCATGAGGAACTAGCGATGCAGCTTGCTAACTTTAGTTTACGTCAAAAACTTTGGTTACTCATCGTACCTGCGATACTTTATTTATTACTACTCACCATCATCGTAATACAGCAATATGCTCAAACCAGTTTGATGAGCATCAGCTTCGTATTGATGACTTTTGTAATAAGCGGATTGATGTTCTGGGTTTCTTCTACAATAAGTCACGCGCCGAATGTAGCACAAGAAAATGCTAAGTCTAAAAACCCGCAATTAACTAATACCTACCAACGCATGATTGATGAATTGCGCACTGTATTTTCAGCTTTGGCAGCAGGCAATCTTGAACAAAATGTGACAAGTAAATATGGCGATGATTTAGCGGGATTAAAAACAGACATTAATGCGGTATTAAATCAACTCAGAACAATCAATTCTGACATCACAATCATCACAGAATCGGCATCAAAAGGGAAATTAGAACAACGTATTAGCTTGGAAAATAAACAAGGCTTTTTCAAAAATATCTCCGAAAAAATCAATCAAAACTTAGACATGAATCAACTGCTGATTGAAGATGTAATAAACGTATTCAAAGCCATTTCCGAAGGAAATTTAAATCAAACTATGCAACGCGATTACACAGGAAAATTGCAGCAATTAAAGCAAACTGTGAATGATTCCGTTGAGCGTATTAAAAATATAAGCTTTGAAATCAAAGATGTATTGAGTATGGCGGCTGAGGGACAATTTGATAAGCGCATTGAAACCGATGATAAACAAGGCTTTTTCCAACAATTGGGGCAATGTGTAAATGCCAATGTGGACGTTAATCAGAACATAATACAAGAGATGACGCACGTATTTGTGGCGGTTTCCAACGGTGATTTAACCCAAACCATGCAATATGATTATACGGGAAATTTCAAGCAGTTAAAGCAAGATGTGAATCATACGGTGTCGAAACTTGATAAAATGCTGAATGAAATCAAATTAGTGGTTGATGCTTCAGCACAAGGCGTATTAGACAAACGAGTTGATTTAGATTCAAAACAAGGATTTTTCAAAGCGTTAGCTCAAAACTTGAATAATAGCTTAGATGTTAATCAAACCATGATTGAAGAAATGATGCGCATACATTCCGCTATTTCAACAGGCGATTTAACTCAAAACTTATCTGCTGACTATGCGGGTTTATTAGATCAATTAAAACAACAAGTTAATACGGTTATTGACAGATTAAATCAAGTCGTGGAGCAGGTTGGTGATGCAATCATCGCCGCAAGACAAGGTCTTTTTGACAATCGCATACCAATAGATGATAAACAAGGGTTTTTCCTCGATATTAGTGAGAATTTAAACCAGCATTTAGATACCCATCAAAATATGACTGTGGAACTGACGTGGATTTTTACTGCAATGGCGGATGGTGATTTAAGCCAAACCATAAATAATCATTATGATGGGCGTTTGGCTGAATTAAAAGACGTTGTGAATCAAACTGTTACTCGTTTAAATAATACGCTGCTTGAGCTTGGGCAGTCCAATAAAATGCTTAACGTGGCTGCAAATGAAATCTTACAAAGCAATCTCAATTTAAGCCAACGCAGTGAACAACAGGTAGCAGCATTGCAGGAAATCACAACTAATATGCAGCAAATGACTGAGGCGGTGCAGCAAAATGCAGATAATACGCAACAGGCAAATCAGCTTTCTATTAACACACAGAAACATACTGAAGAAGCAGGAAAAGTTGTCAATCAGGTCACTGATGCCATGGATCAGATAAATAGTAGTAGTCGCAAAATCTCAGACATTAGCAGTGTGATTGATGATATTGCGTTTAAAATCAATAGAACGGCTCTCTCAGTAGCGGTTGAAGTGGCTCGCACAGGTGATAAAGGAACGGGCTTTGTTGCGGTGATTAATGATGTGCGTCAATTAGCTCAGCACAGTTCGGGAGTTGCCAGAGAGATGAAAGCCTTGATTGAAGATAACACTGTCAAAGTCAGTGAAGGTGTTGCGTTGGTCGAGCAATCGGGTAAAAGTTTGGAAGAAGTCCAGCTTAGCATGAATAAAGTCGGTGAGTCTGTCGCTGAAATTGCGATTTTAAGTCGTGAACAGTCTGAAGAGATTTTACAAATCAATAATGCCGTGACTCAAATCGATGAAATGACGCAGCAGAATGCTAATTTAGTTAAGGAAGTCTCTGCTAATGGTGACAATATGCACAAACAGGTCGCATCGTTAAGTGAGTTGATGGGCTTTTTTAAATTAGAAAATGAATCAGCAAAACAACAGGATAATGACATAGAGCAGGTTTGAAATCTATTAACTTAAGAAGTTAAGCATAATCTTTAATAATAAACTCATCATAACGAAATAACGAATATAAAAACGAGGTTAAACAAAATGGGGATGGTAAAGGATTACGATATTGAGGTGGATAGTGAGTATGAAACCTCTCAACAGATGACATTATGGCAATTATGGAAAGAAGATGTTGCGTGTGTGTTTGACCGTGACCCTGCGGCACGTAATAGTATAGAAGTTTTAACCACTTATCCCGGTGTTCATGCCATCTTAATTCATCGAATTACTAACCGTTTGTGGCAGGCGAAATGGCGTTATATTGCACGTTTAATTGCTTTTTTCAGCCGTATGTTTACCAATATCGATATTCATCCCGGTGCGACGATTGGTCGACGTTTTTTTATTGATCATGGTATCGGTGTTGTGATTGGCGAAACGGCTGAAGTGGGTGATGATTGCACTTTGTATCACGGTGTAACTTTAGGCGGCACGTCATGGAATAAGGGTAAACGCCATCCAACTTTGGGTAATGGGGTTTTAGTTGGCGCGGGGGCAAAAATCCTAGGTCCGATTACGTTAGGCAATGATGTGCGTGTAGGTTCAAATTCGGTTGTGGTTAAAGATGCGCCTGCGAATTCCACGGTGATTGGGATTCCCGGAAAAGTGGTGCAAACGCCTTATGATGCTGAGCATTTATTGCATGGTGTTGATTTAAATCATCATTTAATTCCAGACCCTGTGGCGCGTGCCATGTCGTGCATGTTGGAACGTATTGCCGCATTAGAAAAAAAACTCAATCAAGAAAGCCCATTAGACAAACATTCTAAAGATGACCCTTGCCCAGCTTGTGAAGCGTTAAATATATGTATGTGTGAAAAAGATAAAGAAAAGAATCGCCTTTAACTAACCACAACGCCATGTCTAAGTTGCACGGTGTGTCACATTAAACGTCGCAATTGTTTTTTTATGGTCTATAACTTCATGCAATCCTTTTTAATTCGTTTTTAGGAAACCGCATTATGACAATTAGACAACCTTGGTACATTTACGGCGTATTACGGAAAATCAATGCAATTATGACGTTTATTTTGACAAAGTAGGTCACTATGTCGCAAAAGTCTCACTAGCAGATATCACTCTCGTTCCTACGCGCCGCGTAGGAATGCAGTCCAGACGCGCCGCGTCATGAATTCAATTAT
>JAYQWJ020000701.1:0-11176 GCA_035829175.2 Candidatus Albibeggiatoa psychrophila | reverse complement strand
ATAGAAAACGGTTTTAAGCAGTTTGAGCAATCTTTGCTAATAGCTGTGGTGATTTGCGTAGGGTATTTTCTAAAAAGGTTAAATCAGGTATCCACGCAATACCGCTTTCATCATCAGAGAATTTAATCTCTAATTCACAACTTAAACCTGTCATTTGTAAATTGGATGCGGTGGATAACATTTCTTCTGTGGCAGTTATCGTGCGTGGCACACCTGATGCGACAAACGCATAAAATGGTAAAATCGATACGGATTCAAGACCATATAAAATAACCAAACGTTGGCGTAATGTGATTGCTGCATCGGACAATTGAAAAATCTGTTTAACTGATAATACAGGCACAATCTGTTGTCGCCATTCAACAATGCCAAGTAAGTTGCTTTCCTCGGCAAATACTTCAGGTTCAGAATAAGGTGCAATTTCCGCAATCACGGCACTTGGCAATAACAATTGTTTATCGCCAATCGGAATTAATAAACTACGCACATTTGCTGCTTGCTCAATCGCCATTATGCTGCCTCTGTCTGACACTCACTTAATAAAGCATTAATATTTTCTAGCAATTCGGTTTCGTTAAATGGTTTACCTAAATAACGGTTAATACCAATTTTTTCAGCACGATCACGATGTTTTGTACCTGTACGCGAGGTAATCATAATAATAGGTATATGTTTCAATTCAGAGTTATTACGCACTTGGGTTGCCAACTCATAACCATCCATTCGCGGCATTTCCACGTCGAGCAACATCAAATCTGGAATATGATCTTGTAGCTGTGCAATGGCATCGACACCATCTTTCGCAGTTAACACTTCCATGCCCTGACGTTTGAGTAAACGCGCGGTGACTTTACGCACTGTAATCGAATCATCCACCACCATAATTGTTGTGGGCACTTCTTCTTCAATTTCATCTTTAAGCGATTCGTATTGCGGCATCTCTTCAACACGGGTCAGAGTCGGCACATCTAAAATCAATACCACACGCCCATCACCTAAAATCGTTGCACCCGCCAGCCATCTAATTGAACCAATTTGCGGACCTACAGGTTTTACGACGACTTCTTTACTGCCTTCAATACCATCAACTAGCAATGCGACACGGCGATCGCCTGAACGAATTAATAAAGCAGGGATTAATGGTGCTTCCATGCCAGCCACTTTGCTAAAGCCTAAAATATCGCCCAGATAAAAAATACGGTAATCTTGTTCCATATATTTGTAATAACAGGCTTCTTCAGAATTAGCTTGTTGGCGTGGAATCCGCAATACAGCCTCAACGTGATTTAACGGCACTGCCATGGTTTCTTCATTAACATGGACTAATAAAGCTTGGTTAATCGTCAATGACAACGGCAAGCGAATCTCAAAAGTTGTGCCTTGACCTCTTCGCGAATGAATTTGCAATGCGCCGCCAAGTTGTTTTATTTCAGTGCTGACCACATCCATACCAACACCGCGCCCAGAAATTTGAGTAACGGACTGTGCGGTACTAAACGAAGGCTCTAAAATAAATTGCATCAATTCTTTATCATTAACCACTGTGCCAGCTTTAATCATGCCGCGATCTTCAGCTTTTTTGCGAATCGCTTGTAAATTTAGCCCCGCACCATCATCGCTCAGACGAATAAGTAAATCAGTCCCTTCCTTAGAAAGCTTAATTTTCACTGTAGCAGCAGCAGATTTTCCTGATTGTTGACGAGTGGCAGAATCTTCCACCCCATGCCCAATCGCATTACGTAACATGTGTTCTAATGGTGCAACAATACGATTTAAAACTGTGCGCTCAAACTCAATGCTTTCTCCAAGGATTTCAAAATCAACTTTTTTTCTCAATTCGCGAGAAGTTAAACGTGCAATTCGTTGTAAACGTGGTGAAATACGGGAAAATGGAATCATCCGTGTGCGCATAATCACATCTTGTAATTCTGTTCCAATCCGTGTTTGTTGTACCAACAAGGTATCACTTTGACGGGTCAAGACTTTGAGATAATCTTGAATATTGAGCAAATCGTTCACACTTTCCGCCAAACTGCGTGACAATTGCTGCATAACGGAAAATCTGTCCATTTCTAATGGGTCAAATTCTTCATTATCTTCTTCAATAACGGTTTCTCTAAAACTGGATAAAATTTGCGCTTCGGTCTCAATTTCTAAACGCCGCAACTGATCACGTAAACGAGTTACGGTTTGTTCCATCTCGCCTAAGTTGGTTTTAAATGAACTTTGTTGCTGTTCCATGTGAGCACGAGAAATCGATAATTCACCCGCCAAACCTGTCAACTTCTCAATCAATGCAACCCGAACTCGAATGCGGTCTTCTGCACCACTTTCAGTCATTTCAGGTTCTTTTTCTTTCTCAATTGCTTTGTTTTGAGCGGCTGCTTCAGTGATTTGCGATTTTATTGTTGATTTTGCAGGTTCGGTTTTTTCTACAGGTTTTGTCGTTGTAATTGGTTCTGGTTCACCATTCAATGCGGCTTTGATTCGATTGATTAAATCATCTGGCATATTTAAAGACAAGCTTGAACGCACTGCCTCCAACATGGCGACTAATTCATCAACGCAGGTTTGAATCACTTCTTGAATACGCGGTGAAGAATGCCCTGTACCTTCTACAATTTTTGTCAATACAGATTCTAATTCATGGCTTAAATCACCCATTGGGGTAATTTCAACCATGCGTGCGCCACCTTTTAAAGTATGCAATTCACGCTGTAACTCTTTCATTAACTGCATATTATCAGGTGCAGTTTGCCAACGCTCTAATAATGATTGAGTATTTTCCAGAATCTCTTCGGCTTCTTCTAAAAAGATTGCGGTGAATTCATCAGTAGGGTCAGGTGGTGTAAAAACCTCATTTGAAGTTTCTGGCTCTGAATAAGTTGATTTGGCATTTTGTTTTGGTGGTGCAGGTATACCAGCTTCTGCCATCAAAACTTGACTAATCAAAGCAGAATGATCATCGTCACTAATTACTTCGCCACGCAATAAGTTATCTGTCATATCAACAACTTGCTTAAATAAAGCCAGCACATTTTCATTGACATTGACATTGCGTTCGGATAACACTCGCGCATAATTTTCAGTAGGACCTGCCAAAGTAAAGACTTCGGTAAAACTGACACTACGCGAACTGCCATTTAAGGTATGAAAACAGCGAATGACATCATCCGTTAATGGTAGAGGTTCATCACTATTTTTATATGCTTCTAGTAAACGGCGTAAATTAATAATATGTTGTTGGGCTTCAGAGGTGAAAATATCCAATAAGGTTGGATCAACTTCGTCTTCTTCGCTGGCTAAATCATCACCTAATGCCAATAATTCACTTGAATCAGCTAATAAATCAGATTCATCTAATTCGGCTTCTAAATCATCAAAACTGCTATCACTAAATTCCGTATCTAACTCAGCGTCTAATTCGCCTAAGTCTAGTCCTGTTTCTAAATCACTGTCTAATAAATCGCTGCCACCAACACTGTCATCCATAGACAATTCTAAATCATCATCATCAAAACTGAACAAGTCTAAATCATCATCCATCGTGGTATCTAATGATTCTAATTCTTCAATATTATCAGTTTCAAGAGCTTCAGGTTCTGGCTTGGTTTTCTCAATAGATTCGGATACTTGAGGTGTTTCTTTACTTGTGATGTTTGTATTATTCGTCGCTGATACAACCGTATCTAAGTCTTCACCTTCAGGCAGTTCAAACTCACCAATATTTTCACCTTTAGTTTCAGTTAAATAATGGGCTTGAGAAATTAGTAATAATACTTTATTGGTTGTTGCTGCTTGGCGTTGAAACTCTTCTATCAACCCCGGAATCACGCCAGAGATTTGAGAAACAAGCGAAAAGACATTCTCATTTATCGGCATACCAGCTTCGATGATGCGGTTCAGCATACTTTCAAATCGCCAACCCAATTCACCAATCACAGTTGCACCCACTAAACGTCCACTACCTTTCAATGTATGAAATGCCCGCCGCAAGGTTTGCAAAGATTCCACATCATTAGGATTATCTTTCCATTTCGCAAAACTGCTAACGATTTCTTCGAGAACTTCTTGAACTTCCTCTACAAAAATTTCAAGAATCTCTTCATCAATTTCGTCGGTGGCTGATGGTTCTGGAATCTCAAGTAATTTCATATAGTGTTACCGATGCTTTAACCCCAGTCTTTCAATGACCTGTCATTACTTGGTTAATAATAATGCCAAACGTTTTTGGGTGGTGTTTAAAATCTCGTCTGCATCCATAGGATTGCCTGCAAGCGTGTCTAAATACAATTCGATACTGATTAATGTATCTGCCAATGCTTTGAGTTTTACTTCTTCAGGTACGGTTTTTTCTTTGATGAATACCCGTTGAATATAGTGATTACATTTTCGCAATAACAGTGATGCACGATCATGGGATAAGATGGATAAAAAGCCTTCAACTTGCTTTAAACGTCCAGGTACTTCCAATAATGTTTCATCCAATTGGGTTGGATCATTGATAAACGAGACCAGTGGTTGAATAACTTGAGATAATTCTATTTTGGCTTCATTCACCACCACACTGAGAATAATGCCAAATTGCGGGGTTTCAGAAAACTCGGTATCAGGGCTTTGTTGTAATCGCTGACGCGCGTGAACCCCTTGTACGCCCAAAATATCTAATGCCGCATCAATTTTAAGCAATGCATTACCGATTTCTAGCAGCGAATTCAATTCAGAAGACCGTTTTCCATCAATGACTTCCTTAATCATTCGTGCTTGTATAATCATGGAGTTACGATGCGTCGCTAAACCAAGCAAACCTAATGTATTTGCCATATCTGTCAACAGGCTTACCAGTGGAGTGAGTTCGCTTACGGTTGGATTATCTGCACGATTGAATATATCTAAGGTCTCTTCAATCCGAGCAAAGTCATCTTTAAGTAAAGTGATAACCGTCTTCATTAATTCGATGTCAGGGCCACTGAATGTGAGTCGGGCAGCTTGCAATGCAGACTCTGACGGAAAATAATCTTGTAAATTAAAAACAGCCTTCACTTTTTGTAACTGCTTGCCCTTAGTATTTGAATGTGCTGAAAAATACAGTAAATTAGTTAACAAAGCTTTAGGGACTGGCTGTCTCAACGCAGCATTACCATGGTCAACGATTTGCTTAATCACTGCGTCGACTTGCTTTAAGGCGTTCACTACATTGGCATTGAGTTCTAAGCCTTTCAATAATAAGCTTTCTAACACGCCTTCTGTCACCCACCATACTTTAGTGACTTCATGTGTACCTGTCGCCTGCTGCATTTTCTGCATCACATTGTAAACATACTTAATGCCTTCAGTGGCTTGCTTCGGATTTTTGATAATCACGCCCAAGCCTTTGTGATATGCCACCCGCATTTTTTGTGCATAATCTTTCAGTTTAGGATCAGGCAATTGTACAGGTTTAAGTCCCGGTATATGCACAGTCAAATCGGGTGTAAATAATTGATTGGCAGGCAAAGCTTTTTGCGCACGCATGGCACGTAAGCCATTAATCAATGGCAATAAAGCCAATGGAATATCACGCTGCACAATCGATAAATGATCCAAATAATTAGGTAACTGAATTAAGCTATTCATCAACAAATCATAGGCTTTTTCTTTACCCGTATTGTCACTGATTTTACCAGCAAGCATCGCTGTGATGGTGGCTTCTACGTTTTGCACTAGCAACGCCGCAGTTTGCAACTCCATCATTCCTAATGCACCACGAATTTCATGCAACCATGTGACACACTGCTGTAAGGGTGCAGTATCATCTTGATTTTCCACAAACTGTTCCAATGCTTGGCGTGTTTGTTTCAAGTTTTCATCAATGGTTGTTTTCACCCAAGTGAGGGCTGAATACTTCATGTTTCAGTTACCAGTTTGTTGCCATTACGAGTGAGAAAAAGAGTCGGTCATTTGATCTAAAGACTGCTGCACATCATCAGGGAGTTTGAAACCTGATACTGATTTTTTCAATTCATCCGCCAATGTTGCCAAACGCTCAATCGCGGCTGCTGTTTCATTCGTACCGTTTGAGGTTTGAGTGGTAATTTCTTGAATAATCGTCATCGTGCCAGAAATATTGGAAGCCACCGCTGCCTGCGTTCTGGACGTTTGAGAGATGTTTTCAATCTGACCTGCTAATTGTACGGAGACTTTTTCAATTTCAGTTAATGCCTCGCCTGCACGTTCTGCGACTTTCGCACCTGCCACAACACCTGCAGTACTTTGTTCCATTGAGCTTACTGCTTCATTAGTATCGCTTTGAATGGTTTTAACCAAGGCATCAATTTGTTTAGTTGCATTACTAGAACGTTCAGCTAAGCGTTGTACCTCATCGGCAACCACCGCGAAACCACGACCAGATTCACCTGCCATCGCTGCTTGAATCGCTGCATTTAAAGCCAAGATGTTGGTTTGATCCGCAATATCATCAATCAAACCAACAATTTCCCCAATTTCTTGTGAACTTTCACCGAGACGTTTAATTCGTTTTGAAGTTTCTTGAATTTGCTCACGAATTGAATCCATACCCGTCATGGTATCTTGTACGGCTTTCGCACCTTTACTGGCAATTTCAACCGATTTTTTCGCAACTTCTGCTGATTCAACCGCATTGGCAGAAACTTTTTTCACCGAGTTTGCCATGCCGATAATGGCTTGACCTGCTTTGGCAATTTGTTGTGCTTGACGTTCACTGGCTTGAGTTAATTGGGCGGCTGTACCACGGGTACTTTGTGCAGCACCTGTGACTTGCATTGCTGTTTCGTTAATACTGATAACCAAATCACGCAAGGCTTCAATTGAGTAGTTAATCGCATCGGCAATCGCACCTGTAAAATCTTCGGTTACGGTTGCATTAACGGTCAAATCACCATCGGCAAGATCGGCAATCTCACTTAATAATCTTAAAATCGCTTCTTGGTTACGTTGGTTAGTTTTCTGACTAGCATCTAAACGCTGTTTGGTTTCTGCAGTACGTCCTTGATTGGCTTTAGCGACTAAGATTGACAGTGCAACCAATAGAATCAATACCAAACCTGCCAAAGCATTACCTAACGCAGGTGAGAAGAAACGTTGACTGCTGGTTTTTTGATAGATTTCGTGTAAATTTTCAATGCTGTTTAACACTTCAGGCGTTGATTCTGTGACAACCAACAACGCATCTTTTGCTTGGAATAATTGTTCTGCTTTATCTAAGAAGTAGTCAATTTGTTCAATTTTTTCTTCAAAGCCCATGGTTAATTCTTGAATTGCTTGTCTTGCAACAGGGTCAAGTACCATAGCAATGTCATCACTACCATCAATAAGTACTGCAAGCGTATCGCTAAATTCACTGATGTCATCATCTAATTGAGCTTCTGCACTCAGGGCTTCGGAATCACCTCGGAATGAAACCCTAATACTGTTACCAATCCGTTCTAATAACATTAATTCACGGGTCATGGCATACATTTGCATTTGATTTGCACCACCAACAATCATAGATTGAATCGTGGTTTCAGTCTGCGCCACTAGGTCTATGGTCATTTGATTTAATTGTGCAGATTCTTTAAATAAGCGCACCACCGCCTCTTTAGTTTGCGATAGCTGGTCTACACCTGCGTCAGCTTCTTGCCATGCACGCCCTAGCTCAATTAATGCGGGTAACGCATCATCAGGTGTGGGAGGCATACCTGAATCTTCATTTCCTTTTTTTAATAAATCTAATATTTTCCGATATTCCAATTGGGCTTTACTAATGGAATTAAATGCGTCTTCATTCCCTCGAGAAGCATAACCTGCTCGTTGGGTAATTTGTTGAGACATTAAACGTAATTGGGTGACATGGCTTAAATATTCTTCATCATATTTACTATTAACTGAGACAAACCAAAAGGTTGCAATCAATAATCCAAATGACACCAATAATAGCCCAAACAGGGCATATAGCCACGTATTCGTAGAACCAATTGCTTTAAATGAAAATTTCATGGCTAAATATTATCCTCCGCGAAGTGGCATACAAGCCCAATTAAGGAAACAGTCTATAAAAACGTCATTCGCTAAAATATAGTTATAGTGTAGCACTGACAGTTTTTTAAATTCATTACAATGCTGAGTAAAACAGTTTACAGAACTGGCAGTTTCTATAAATACAAAAGTGAAGTTGTTAAACTTAGGACTACCAGCCCACTTAAATTCTTATAATGCCGCATTTAAAAATTGATTACTTTCTGTTAATACTTGCATATCAAATACAACCCAAATCTGTTGTTCATAATGAAATAAACCTTTATTAAAAGGGCTCACCCATGCTTCTTGACACGGGGCTTCAGTATCTAATAACTCTTCAGGAAAATGCTTAATACCCATCACTTCATCTACCAACAGACCCGCATAAATACCATTCTGATTAATAATAATAAGACGGCTATGGCTCTCAATACTGGTGATTTTATTTGACAGGCACGCATGTAAGTCAATCACTGGCAACAAAATACCACGAATATTGGCAAGCCCCCGAACCCATGTTTTAGCCCCCGGTACTTTTGCCAATACATTGGGGCAATTCATAATACGGTCAACATGGGTAATGCTGCTCACCAAAAAACTGTCGCCAACACGAAATGCAATCCCGCGCCAAATTTCTTGAATTTGCTCTTTACGCGGCAAACCTTTAGCACGTTGGCGAGCACGTCGCTCTATATCCACTAAATATTGAAAAGGAGATTGTCCAACCGCATTAGCCATGCCTAAACCTCAGCATTGTCGCATATCATGAGTGATTAACCCAGCAGCTCTTTGACCACAGAAAGTAATTCACCTTGGTTTACAGGTTTAACCAAGAAGCCTTTTGCACCCTGCATTTTTGCCCATGCAATATCACTTTCCATACTTTTTGATGACACAATAACGACTGGAATAGTTTTTGTTTCCGCATCTTTAGTTATTACGCGGGTCGCTTTAAAACCATTGATTGCGCCTGGCATGACGACATCCATAATAATCAAGTTAGGTTTAATGTCTTTTGCTTTTTGTATGCCTTCTTCGCCACTTGAAGCTTCAGTTGTTTCATAACCTTCGCCTTCCAAGATGCTTTTTACTAGGTAGGCATCTGTCGGCGAATCATCCACAATCAATATATTGGCCATACCTTATCTCTTATTCTGTTTCAGATGAATCATTTTGCTTTTGCGTCTACGACATAGGCTTTAATCGTACTGAGCAGTTCTTCACGAGTAAATGGTTTCGTCATGTAGTGTTCTGCACCGACAATTCTGCTCCGCGCACGTTCAAATAAGCCATCTTTACTAGACAACATAACGACAGGGATTTTTTTAAATGCTTGATTATTTTTAATTAAAGCACAAGTCTGGTAGCCATCTAAACGGGGCATCATAATATCAACAAAGATAATATTAGGTTGATATTCCATTACTTTTGATAGTGACTCAAAGCCATCTGTCGCTGTAATGACTTCGCAGCCTGCTTTTTTTAGCAAGGTTTCCGCAGTCCGACGGATAGTTTTGCTATCGTCAATGACTACAACTTTTATGCCTTCAAAGTTTGTTTCCGCGCTCAAGGTTGTTTCCACTCATCAGACTTGAATTAATCTATTATATCGTACATAAAGGTAGAATCTTAATCTAATTCATCATACTCTAACTTATGTACACCCGATAACACATCTCTGTGTAAATATTTTAACATGATACGCGATTTAGCAATGAATTCAATCGTATTATTGAAATCTTTTGCGAGTTTTTTTATAAATCGCTTGTAACTTTATGTAAAAAAGGCTGTTTATGAACCCCAGTTACTTAAATTCCGTACCACACTTAACCACTGCACTACATGGTCCATTGGAACATTTGGAAGCACATTTACTGGAACAACAAGCACATATTGAGCATTGGTTTCGTCAGCAATGGCTGCATACACCAGCACCTTTTTATGGGTCGGTTGATTTACGCAATGCAGGATTTAAGCTTGCTCCCGTGGATACTAATTTATTTCCAGCAGGGTTTAATAATTTGAACAGCACCTTTTTGCCATTGTGTATTCAGTCCATACAATCTGCGATTGAGCATTTTAATATGGAAGCATTACGCATTTTGCTGATTCCAGAGAATCATACTCGAAATAGCTATTATTTAGAAAGTGTCGCTACTTTAGCTGATATTTTACAAAAAGCAGGTTATGAAGTGCGTATTGGCTCATTAATAGAAGGCTTGTCTGAACCGCAATCTTTTGAATTGGATTCGGGCAAAAGCGTGCTATTAGAGCCATTAATACGTCAAGGTGACACTGTCAGCATCAAGGGTTTTATACCTTGTTTAGTCCTGCTGAATAATGATTTATCGTCTGGAATTCCACCTATTCTACAAAACATCCAACAACCCATTATACCACCATTACAGCTTGGTTGGTCACATCGGTTAAAATCAGAACATTTCACTTATTATAAACAAGTCGCAAAGGAGTTTGCACAGCAAATTGATATTGACCCGTGGCTCATTGACCCATTATTTAAAAATTGTGGTGAAATTGATTTTATGAAAAAAGAGGGTGAAAGTTGTTTAGCTAAAAATGTCAGTACTTTGCTAGATGAAATTCATGATAAATATACCCAGTATGGTGTTTCTCAAGAGCCTTTTGTGGTGGTTAAAGCGGATGCTGGAAGTTATGGCATGGGGGTGATGACGGTGCATAGCGGTGATGAGGTTTTGGCATTGAATCGTAAGCAGCGCACTAAAATGTCATCAACCAAGGGTGGTCAACAAGTGAGTAAGGTGATTATGCAAGAGGGTGTCTATACCCATGAAACATGGGAAAATGCTGTTGCTGAACCCGTGGTGTATATGATTGATCATTTTGTGGTGGGCGGTTTTTATCGGGTACATACATCGAAAGGCATTAATGAGAATTTGAATGCACCGGGGGCGCATTTCCAACCTTTAGCCTTTGCTGAAACCTGTAATTCTCCAGATAAAACCAAAGAACCTGATGCGTTCCCAAATCGTTTTTATGCCTATGGTGTGGTTGCACGTTTGGCGTTATTAGCCGCAGCAAGAGAGTGTCGTGCTCATCCGCAGGAAGTGCTTTGTTAATTTAGATTTCTCTGAATTTTTGGATGCGGTAATTGTTCTGATCTGTCACATACACATTG
>JAYQWJ020000700.1:0-2489 GCA_035829175.2 Candidatus Albibeggiatoa psychrophila | reverse complement strand
GTAGAACCGCTACGACCATAGGTGATAATTAAAACTGATGGGAAGTTCATAGTTGAATATCTAAATGATAAATCCTTTCAAGCAATAAAAACCCAAAAGGATATAAATACAACTTAAATTATTTTGCCGCAGCTTGTTGAGCAGGCTTTTTAGCAGGAATTTTTTCTTTAATCCGAGCCGCTTTACCACGTAAGTTGCGCATGTAATATAATTTGGCACGACGCACGTCACCACGACGTTTAATTTTGATTTCTTGGATAAGTTGGCTGTAAGTTTGGAAAACCCGCTCAACGCCTTCACCATGAGAAATTTTACGCACTGTGAATGCAGAATGTAAACCACGATTACGTTTAGCGATGACTAAGCCTTCAAATGCCTGTAAACGCTCACGAGTGCCTTCTTTTACTTTAATTTGAACCACAACCGTGTCACCGGGGTTAAAATCTGGGATTTCTTTCCCCATTTGTTCAGATTCTAATTGCTGAATAATATTCATATTCATAATTTATGCTCCTTTTAATTCGTTAATAAATTCGTCTAACAAAGCCTGTTGACGTGAAGTCAATTCAAGCTTTTCTAATAAGTCGGGACGTTTTTGCCAAGTGCGTCCTAATGCCTGTTTATGTCGCCAAGTATCAATGGCTTGATGATGACCTTTTAATAACACGGCTGGAACAGTTTGATTATCAATTATTTCAGGACGAGTATAATGTGGATAATCTAATAGACCTTGATAAAATGAGTCTTCTACAGCAGAATTTTCATGTCCCAATGCACTCGGAATTTGTCGCGTCAGCGCATCAATCATGACCATTGCAGCTAATTCACCACCGCTTAATACATAATCACCAATAGACCATTCTTCATCAATATCATGTTCGATAATGCGTTCATCAATCCCTTCATAACGCCCAGATATTAAAAGCAAGTTTTCATGTTGGGAAAGTTCGTGGATGCCCGCTTGATTTAAACAACGTCCTTGCGGTGATAAGTAAATCACTTTGGGTTTTGATTTAAATTGGCTTTGCGCTGCCTGAATACAATCACGTACAGGTTGTACTTGCATTACCATACCTGCACCACCACCATAAGGTCGGTCGTCGACTCTGCGATGTTTATCTTCGCTATAATCACGCACATTCCATAAACTAAGTTGCAATAGCTTGCGTTCTAAGGCGCGTGCAACAATGCCTCCACAGCGTAAAGTGGCAAACATTTCAGGAAACAGCGTAATAACGCCAATGTGCATAGTTTCAGCTAACAATTATCAATGAGCTATTATCAATGCTTGGCGCAGAGATAAAAAACCATTTGGTGGATATTTTAAAATTCGGAATCCCAGTCAACTAAAATCTGTTGCTGTTGTAGGTCAACTTTAATAATAAATTCTGGGGCAACAAAAGGGACAAGGCGTTCTCTATCACCTTTTACCACCAATACGTCATTCGACCCTGTTTCAAGCAAGTAATCTACTGTGCCAAATACGATACCTTCTTGATTGATGACTTTTAAACCAATCAAATCTGACCAGTAATATTCTTCATTATCAGGAAGTGGTAATAGATCACGCGAAATGGCAATTTCACTGCCCAATAATAAGGCAGCTTGCTCTCTTGTTTGGCAACTATCTAAGCGCACAATAATTCCCTTACCATGTGGCTTGCCTTCGCTGACATTAGCAGTTCGCCATTGCTGATGTTGACATAATTGCCAAGGCGAATAGGCTAAGATATTTTCAATGGGACGAGTAAAGGAATAGACCTTAACCCAACCTCGTACCCCATAGATACCATTGATACGCCCAACAATAATTCGCCGCGACGGGTCAGACATCAATTATGCAGCTTCTGCAACAATTTCAGCTGTAGCAACGACTTGAGACGCTACTTTACGGTAATCTTTCACTAATTTTTTAACACGTTCAGAAGTTTGTGCGCCGTGACCTAACCAGTGCTCTAAACGTTCTGTGTTAATGCGCAATGTTTCTTCTTGACCTGATGCTAATGGGTTGAAGAAGCCTAAACGTTCGATACAGCGACCATCGCGACGATTACGAGAATCAGTCACAACGAAATGATAAAAAGGACGTTTTTTAGAACCACCGCGAGACAAACGGATTGTAACCATTGATTTATGTACCTATGCTGACGCTAATGAAAACCAGAAATTATATGAAATAATCAAACAGAATACAATTTTTAAATACGTTTTTCTGAAAAAAATATCTGGAAATGAATCGTTTGATTTAGTTTGGCTTGCAATGACAGATGATTGCGTTAACTGCAAAATTAACTATATAAGTTCGTTATTTTACGACGCTGTTGTCAGTGAAATTGAGCCAATTAAAAACCATCACTTTTACATCAATATTCTCACTAAAACAAGTTAAATAATTGATTTTAAATATTTGCAAGAAAAGCCTGTTTTCCATTATAAGCTTAAAACCGCCAATTTTCAGGCAAATAGATTTTTTCTAGTTACTACGTTTT
>JAYQWJ020000699.1:0-3686 GCA_035829175.2 Candidatus Albibeggiatoa psychrophila | reverse complement strand
AAAATGAGTCCATGTTGTTTTCAAATAGCTATATTCATCAAAAGCATATATTGACTTATCTTTACCAATACCTGATTCTTTAATACCACCAAAGGGCACTGTATTATCATCATCACCGTAACTATTAATATGCACAATCCCCGCTTGTAGTTCACGAGAAACTTGGTACGCTTCATTTAAATCATCAGTCCAAATTGAAGCCGCTAACCCATACTTTGAATGATTAGCAATATCAATAGCTTCCTGCATAGATGATGTTTCAATTAGAGCCAGTACAGGACCAAAAATTTCTTCCTGAGCAATCGTTGACTGAGGAGAAACATCAATAAATATAGTTGGATTTACGCAGATACCATTAAAGTCAGCATCTTTTTTGGCAAAAGAAATGGGGTTAGCTCCCTCTTTTTTGCCTTGCTCTATATAGCCTAAAATTCTGTCCTGTTGAGTTTGGCTAACAACACATCCAACATTGGTATCAACATCAAAAGGATTTTGTGGAATATATTTTTCAGCTTCTTGGGTTAATAGCTCAATAAATTGTTCTTTGATTTGTATATCTATTAAAGCTCTAGAGGGTGCTGAACAAATTTGTCCTTGATTATAAAAAATATTTTTTGCAAGCGTTTGCGCTGCTTTTGCTAAATTTTTACAGTGCTTAGAGACAATAAATGGACTTTTACCACCACATTCTAATCCTACTTTTTTCATATTAGATTGCCCAGCATACTGTAGAATCTGCTTGCCAATCTCAGACGAGCCAGTGAAGAAAATACCAGCCACATCAGGGTGAAGAGCAAGTGCTTTTCCCGCAACCTCTCCAAATCCAGTGACAATATTAAATATACCATCAGGGACACCAGCTTCTTGCGCAAGTTGTGCTACGCGTAAAATGGAGAAAGAAGACTGTTCAGCAGGCTTAACAATGACAGCATTTCCCATTAATAATGCAGGGGCAAACTTCCAAGTTGCAACAACTAACGGATCGTTCCATGGCGTGATAAGTCCAACTACCCCTAAAGGTTCTTTTGTTACTGTTGCAAAAGCATTGGGGCGAGGTGGAATAGCATGATCGTAATATTTATCTACGCTTTCTGCAAAATAGCGTAATGCCTCAATAGATTTAGGAATAGAGTCAAAATAATGATTTTTAAATGCCCGTCCTGTCTCTAATGTATCAAGTAATGCTAGTTCCTCTCGATGTACTTCCATTAAGTCTGCTAGCTTTAATAAAATACGCTTTTTTTCTTGAGGTGGTTTATTCACCCATACTTTAGATTCAAAAGCCTGCTTTGCATGTTTTACTGCAATATCAATATCTGTTGCATCACAGGCACTTATTCCAGATAAATCACGTCCATCAATAGGGCTTACTTTTTGAATAATATTACCACTCATAGCATCGACAAATTGTCCATTTATAAAAGTCTGCTTTCTGATTTTTAGTTGTGCTATTTTTTGTTGAATATTATCCATAGATGTAGCCCCTTAGATTATCGTACTGTGATTATATAAATCTATCAAACTCTGGCACAATCTCAATGGCATCTTTGTCATTCTTGATGAGTTTAGCCATGTTAATAACTTCAAGGTTAGATTCATGTCTTAAACAGTGAAAAGTGCAATGTTTACTAGGGTTCAATCTTTCCATTACAGTTTTACGTAACTCACCATGCCATACTTCAGATAAGGTTTGATGATTCACATCACCAATACACATTCTTTCTTTGCCTCTCCAATAAGGACATACAAACACTCCAGATGGGCAAATTAAAGTTCTTAGCTCAGCAACAGGACAGTGTGTATAATTTTTTGGTTGTGAGTTTTGCACACCACTTAAAGAGTAATCTAAGTTGATAGCTTTTAATATGGCAAAGTTATCTGTGACGAGTTCATCTAACTGAGCAACTTGTTCTCTTGCCTGTTGCATGAGTTTAGAGTCATGTTTAACTAAGGCATGATCAACATTATCTCGAAACTGGTAACTAGGCTTCACTTCAAAATAATCACACCCAATATCTCGTGCAAGCTGAGCAGCTTGATAAATTTCATTCACATTAGGTGTAACACCAATACCATCAGCTCCAGTTTGGATTAAATATGAATAGCCTAACTTGCCCTTTTTGACTTTTGCCAGTGCCTCCATATTTGCTATAACATGATTAAATTTTGACTTTCCACCTTTTGAAGGTCTTAATAGCTTAAATGTTTTATCCGTGCCTGCATCCATTGAAACCCGAGTCCAGCTTGAGTATTGCACTATTTGTTCTAAATATTTATTAATAAAAGTACCATTGGTTGTGATACCAATATGAATATCATGCTCACCTAAATATTGCATAAACTCACCTACAGCAGGGTGGGCTAAGGGCTCTCCGCCACCAATTAAAATAACCCCTTTTACCCCATTTTCATAAAACTCTATTCCAAGTTCTAGCAACCGTTCATTAGTGAATCTATTTTTAGTTTTCATAATATCTTCACTAATGCAACCGGGACAAGCTAAATCACAAGCTTCGGTCGTATCTAATTCTACAATTAAAGGGCTATCACTACCCTTGAACCAATCAATATTTTGTATTTTATTGGCTACAAATTCTTGATGTAACTTAGAAATTAAATTCATTTTTTTTGGCATGACTAATTCTTTTTTGTTAGGTAATATTTAAGGGTATGTTCTCAACTACAACTTCTCTGGTTCAGTTTCTCTAAAGTTTGATGCTTATGTCACTAAGCTAAATTGATGGCTTAATTATCAATACAACTTAGTTATTTTCAAACGAAACGCTCTTTTCGTGAATCACTTCTAAGAAATGTTTTGTATAGCTGATTGCCATTTTTTCAATACTTGCAAAAAAATATTTAATAAATTGTTGGTTGGCATAACCAGATTTACGACGCAACTCAGGTTCTTCAATTAACCGACAAGCATAATTAAAATACTCATCAAGATTTTTTGCACAGAAGTATAAGCTTTCATCTTCTGGATAAAATATATCATACATTAATTTTTGGTCTTGTTCTGTACCTTGTAACTTTGTTAATACAGGCGCAATGTTGCTTACTAAACCGATTTCATTTGCTTCAGCAGAGTTGTATAACACAACAGGTTTTGCTGCTGCTATGGTTTCAAAAGTAGTAAAGCCACAAGGAAATGGAAAAGAATCTAGAAAAATATCTAAAACCTGAGCATATAATCTTGTATTAACCCAGCCAATAAAAAAGCACTGTTGACTCACACCATATTGTTCAAAGATATTCTGAATAGAAGCTAATTGTTCTTTGCCCGTCCAAAGAAAAGCGACCTTAGGGTATTTTTGTAATATTGTTGCTACAACTTGGACAAACTCGGGATTATTTAATTTTTCTTCTCTACCTAATGAGCCTAAAATGACATCAAATTGTTTATACTGCTGACGAACGGTATTCGCCTCGCTAGCAAGCTCTGGTATATACCAATCCGTTCTACCTAGAGCACCCGTTCTCCATAGTTTTTTTCCAAAATACTTATAATCACCACTACTTGCGCCTGATATATAGCTATCAATACCGTCAAACTCTAATTCATGATACTTTAATGCCCACCATATCTGAACAGGGGCAACTCGCATACTAAAAGCAAATGGCATGAGGGTTGCCAAACTAATCCAAACTAAAGCAGCTATCTTATCTTGCGCTATCTGTTCACG
>JAYQWJ020000698.1:0-2247 GCA_035829175.2 Candidatus Albibeggiatoa psychrophila | reverse complement strand
CGATTGCAAATGCTGACCCAGCCGATGTGGATACACTTGGGGAATTGCAAGCTTTAATTGATAATACCAATAAATTAGCTAAATTCCGTGACTATGCTAATGATTCAACTAGCAACGCGCTTGCAGACACTGATTTAACATCTAATTCAAATTTAACAGGTGTTGACGATAGTTATCTAGCAGACTACAAAGCCGCGATTGCCGCAGCCAATGCCAGTGGTATTACCTCATGGGCAGATATACAAACAATTATCGACCAAGTCAATGCGTTGAAAAAAATCCAACTCGCAGCTAAAAACAGTAGTGCTAGTAATATTACTGAATCTGATTTAAATGCAGGCAATTTAACCGATGTTAAGTCAAGCAATCTGACTGAATATCAAAACGAAATTGCAGCATCCAGTGAAACAGATGTTCAAACATGGGCAAATGTTCAAACCATTATCGACAAAGTGAATGCAGCGAACTCAACTACCAATGATACGGATAACACAACCTCAACAGGTGGCACGCCTCCTCCTCAACCAGATTTCTATCAACTGAATATCGCCTCACCAAATGGTCGCGTGACCAGTAGCCAAAAAGACATTGATGGATTAGCGATTGATTGTAATAAAGGCAGCGGTCATTGTAGTGCTTTATTCAAACGTGGAGTAACTGTTAACTTAACGGCGACAGCCCCAACAGGTTTATTATTTAACTCATGGGACGGCAACTCTGATTGTTTAGACGGCAAAGTTACTATGAACAATACCCGTAGTTGCAAAGCCTTATTCTATGGCGACCCCGATTATGTTGCGCCAGAAGAAGATACAACTGATACAACTGACAATACCGATACGACTGATAACACAAATACAAGCAACGGTACTGACAGTGGCACGGGAACAGGTGGAACAAGTTCTAATAACGTTTATGTCGATAGCTTCAGCATTCGCGCCAAAATCCAAGGCAAAAATGCGTGTTACCAAGATGCAAATCCACATCCTAATGACGTTGTTGTCGCTGGATTTATATTACAAGGTGCGGGCACAGAAACCGTATTAATTCGAGCCTTAGATTTAGAACAAGATGTCAACCCTAAAATTTTGCTAAAACAAACAATTCAAGGCGCAAATCGTCTTTTACGTGGTATCTCTGTTGCAAGAAATGATGCGTGGGAAATCAATGAGCATTCACCAGACATTCCAGACTATTACAAACCCGACAAGCAAACCGATGCCGCATTATTATTAAACTTAAGCGCAGGCGTTTACACCGTCACCATGTGCATGAGTCCTAATAGTGAAGCAGATTCTGGCGTTGCACAAGTCAGCGTTACATTGCTTGATAATGCACTGACTTTTAACAATGTAAGTGGGCGTGCTTATGTTAGCGGCGGTGCAAATGATGCGATTACAGGATTTTCAATTTATGGTGCTGATGGTCGTAAAACCGTGCGGATTAAAGGGATTGCTTTAAGTGATTCGCCCGAAACGCAAATTGATAGCACCATCGAAGTCGGCAGTATTTACTTTGATCCACAAATCAATCAAGTTACAGGCAGTCGCTTGAAAAATGTATCAAGTTGGCGCGATGAATCCAGTATTCAAGATTTACCGCTACAAACAGAACTTCGTGATACGGATGCCGCAGTGTCAATGAGTTTTGACCCCGGTAGTTACACCACCATTCTAAGTTCAGAAAATGGCGTACCGGGTTTAGGTATTATTTCTATTGAATTTGTAGATTAAAACCAAGATATTTAGGTGTGTTATCAATTTCGACGACACACCTATTTTATTAATCAGCGACTACATTTTGCTCCACTAATTCCATTTCACCTTCCGCATTACGTTCCAAAATCGCCTCTAACCAAAACCGTCCAACTTGCCTATGTGCTTGTTGTAAAAATAACTGCAATTTATCAGGCGTTTGATAACGATAATGATTCACTCGATACTCCTGCTCACTTTGATGAGAATACACTTTAATTGACTGACTTTGAATATTAAACTCAGGCGAACGAAAATCCTCTAAAACCGTATTGCGTACAAAAAGCTGTTGTTCTGGGTCAAAAAACCAATAATAAAAATAAATCCCGCCTTCAACTGGCAATATTTGTGGCAAACGAATATCTGGATAAGTATCAAAATTCATATCTTCAACTTCCAGTGCTATCATATCCAAACCAAAACCCAATATTTGAGCACTAAAATCGGTTATTTTCTGCTGTAACTGACCTTTTAAGTCATATACCTCAATTCC
>JAYQWJ020000697.1:0-1830 GCA_035829175.2 Candidatus Albibeggiatoa psychrophila | reverse complement strand
ACATCACCGTAGCTTTCTCCATGTAAAACCCAAACATCCTTGGTATTAAAGCTTCCTGCCCGAACACCTGCTTCCGTTCCATTAATGTCATTTGTCTTTTTGGTGATAATATTAATAACCCCTGAAAACGCATCCGCACCATATACAGCAGAACCTGGTCCACGAATCACTTCAATACGTGAAATTGCTTTCACTGGCATTCCACCCCAAACAAGACCACGATTACCTGTTTGAATTGTATTGATTGGTAATCCATTAACCAATACCAATACTTCTGGGTTATATTCCGAATAAATGCCTCGAATAGTATAAATTGGGCTATAGATTACAGAGTTTCGAGCCACATGTAATCCCGGTACTGATTCTAAAATTTCATCCAAATCAGTTGCCCCCATCGCTTCAATATCGCGGGCTGTAATAACCGATGTCACTGCTGCTGCTTCTGTCACTTTTTGTGCTGTACCCGTAGCAATGGTGACTATCCTGACCTCTAATAACTCTTCTAAGGATAAACTGGCATAATCAAAATCGTCTTGTTCTGCTAAGGCTATATTTATAGTTGTCGCCATTAAAACAACACTTAAAAGTTTGGTAATAGAATTTTTCATCATATCCTCTCTGGAGTAAGTTGAAATTTATAAACGTTTTTAGTCCCTGATAGCAATGAAATTTAGTTTTTATTCTCGCCACTAGCCTGTTCGGCACATAATATGCCACCAAATTAAATGACTTACAAACAAAAAGCCGCCTTAAAAATATTTTTATATTTCTAAATAATTCCTTACAAATCAATTGTATTATATAAAAAATAAATGATATGGAAGTATTCAGTTTATGTACATTTTTTGACAGTTATGTTGCTAATATGAAATATATTCGTCAATCAGGAGTGAGTTTGAAGTCAGTGAATATCAGTCATCAATTAAACTTTCTTATTATAACCAATAAAATCAAAGTGTTATATGGTTTATAGCTTTAAAATTAATGGTTTACGTTAGATGTTGAGTAACATATGATTTTAAATCATTGTTTTATAAGATATATTATTAAGCTGAATTTATATTTAAAATATTGTATTACTTTGTTATTTTTAGCATTATCAATTTTCTCAACCTCAACAAAGTGAAATCTATGTTTAGCGATGAGTCTAATCACAAATACAGGTTTTACAATATAGAAATGATCTTCAAAAGTTGATAGCATCCTATGCTAAAATACTGAGAATTGACTTAAAGAGTAAATGGCGTGAATATTCCTAACACATTGACTTTAATGCGTATTTTTTTAATCCCAATTATGGTTATAGTGTATTATTTGCCTTTTGCCAATGCCAACGTTTGGGCAACGGTGATTTTTGCCTTAGCTGCAATTACAGACTGGTTTGATGGTTATTTAGCCCGAAAATGGCAACAAACATCCGCTTTTGGTGCATTTTTAGACCCTGTTGCCGATAAGTTAATCGTTTCAGTTGCCTTGATTTTATTAGTACAAACATACAATTCTATTTGGATTACAGTTGCTGCCGCAATTATTATCAGCCGTGAAATTGTTATTTCTGCTTTGCGTGAATGGATGGCTGAACTTGGCTTGCGTTCCAAAGTTGCAGTTTCATTTATTGGCAAGCTTAAAACCACTGTACAAATGTTAGCCTTAATTTTATTGTTATATCAACAACCTATTGCTGGTATCGATTTATATTGGGCGGGTATGATTTGTTTAGGCATTGCAGCATTGCTTACTTTATGGTCAATGTATCTCTATTTGAGTGCCAGTCTTCCACTTTTATTGCAGCACGATAAAAAATAACATTTATTGTTGTGTCACATTGAG
>JAYQWJ020000696.1:0-4013 GCA_035829175.2 Candidatus Albibeggiatoa psychrophila | reverse complement strand
AAAACTGTCCGTAGTATTGATTTATAAATAAGCTTAAAATAGGCAGTTGCAACCTTTAGCGTTGTTCTTTATCAATTTGGCTGCCTAAAGGTTCGTTTTGACCAATATATTTTGCATGGGATTTACTACTATAAGGACGTGCTGAAGGTGAGGTTAATGGCTCGAAACTAATGGCACAAATTCGCATTTTAGGACGTAAAGCCAGTGGAATTTGCCCAATATTGACGAATTCTAAGGTGATATTGCCATCCCAACCGGGATCAATCGTATGTGCAGTAATATGCACCATCAGACCTAATCGCGCCAAACTACTACGACCATCTAGCCAACCCACTAAATCATTCGGCAAAGTTAATCTTTCTACAGTCACGCCCAATGCTAAATCGCCAGAATGCAAATAAAACGCACCATCATCAGGAATATAAATGTTTTCCATCAATTTTTCAGACATCGCATAAGCACTATCTACCGCGCCTAAATCGATGAAGGGACTTTTGGTTGGCTTAAAAATGCGGAAGTGATTACCTAAACGTAAATCAATCGAAAATGAGCCTATTTGTTGCTCAGAAAGAGGTGGGTCGATGAGAATCTCACCATTTTGGATTTTTTCACGTACATGTACATCAGACAATTTCATAGTGTTTTGATAATATCAGAGGTGTGTAGCATTGCGCTTATACACCTTATATGTACTTTGTTCAAGTTTGGGGGAATGGCAAAAATAGAGATGTGTAAAAAGAATCTGAAACGCAGTCTTAAGCGATATGATCACTTGCAAAACCAGTTTTGCACTCCTGTGCGATGGTTTAGACTTTTATCAATTTTTAAAGGCGAGAAATCATATTTCGCTCAAGTGCATTATTCAGCTTAAGAACAAATATATTATTGACAGGAGTACATTGTTAATTTGCGCGATCCAATACAGGCAAGATAAATATTGCACTCCTCATTACTTCATATAAAATGCTAAGTTGCTGTTGATAATGCAGTTTTTCGAGCTTGTAAGCGGTGAGCATGTGATACTACAAACAAACCTAATAATACAATCCCAAACAATCCTAACAATCCTGCAATCCAAGCAAATGATTGAGCGGGATGCGCACTAAATGTTGCAGACTGATAAAAAATGACTGCCGACATATAGCCAATGCCCGTTGTCCATGCCGCTACAAACATTGCCCAGCGAGCACCTGCTTCACGATAAATTGCTGCGGTGGCTGCTGTACATGGAAAATACATCAAAATGAATAATAAATAGGCAAATGCGGCGGCTGAGCCACCAAACCTTGAAACCATTTCACCAAATGTACCCGTATTAATTTCTTGTTCTGCGGCAACAGCTTGTTTATCTGTGACATCACCAATGTTGATACCTAAAGGATCAGTAATCGTGCTGGTTAAATCTGTAATATTGGCAGGAATGGTCGCAAACGCTTCGGAAATACCCGCCATTAAGCTAAATTCATCGTCACCTTCTGTCCCGCTTGATTCTGCTGCTGCCAATTGAGAATACACCGCATCTAATGTACCGACGACCACTTCTTTTGCCAAAATACCTGTAAAAATCCCAACGGTTGCAGGCCAATTGTCTTCGGTAATGCCCATAGGTTCAAATGCGGGGGTTAAGGTGCGACCAATTTCACTTAAAACTGATTTATCTGTATTGTCGTTGCCAAATGTGCCATCCGTACCCCATGAATTTAAGAAACTAATCACCACAACCATAGGAACAATAATTTTACCTGCACGGAAAATAAAGCCTTTCAATCTATCCCATGTTCTGAGAAAAATCCCTTTAATTGTAGGAATATGATAAGGCGGTAGCTCCATTACAAAATGGCTGGTTTCGCCTTTGAATAAGGTATATTTCATGATAAATCCAGTCAATACGGCGATTAAGACCCCAATCAAATATAGGCTAAACACTAAATTTTGCCCATTGCTTGGAAAAAATGCAGCGGCAAATAGTGCGTAAACAGGTAAGCGTGCACCACAAGACATAAATGGATTCATCAACATGGTTAAACGGCGGTCATGTTCATTTTCTAAGGTACGGGTTGCCATAATTGCAGGGACATTACAACCAAAACCAACAATCATCGGCACAAAGGCTTTACCCGGTAAACCGATGTAACGCATAAATCTGTCCATGACAAATGCGGCTCGCGCCATATAACCCGAATCTTCTAACAATGATAAAAATAGGAATAAGAAACCAATGATAGGAATAAATGTCGCCACGGTTTGAATCCCGCCACCGACACCATTTGCAACAAGTATGGTAAGCCAACTGGGCAAACTTAAATCGCCCATCAAATGCGCAACACCATCAACAAATAATGTGCCTGTAAAAATATCAAAAAAATCGATAAATGCGCCGCCCAAATTAATTGTAAACATGAACATTAAATACATGACAAAAAGAAAAATCGGAATACCTAACGCACGATTTAAAACTACATTATCAATTCGGTCTGAAAGCGTGTAATTGAGTGTTGCATCAGGACGTTTAATCGCATTGCCAACCACTTGCCCAATGAATTTATAACGACCATCAGCAATTAAAATATCCACGTCTTCTTCTAAATTGTCTTCAATCTCAGTGCGTAATTGTTCCGCCTGTTGCTGTATTTCATCGCTTAATTTGATATGGGCTAATTCGCATTCTTCCAATAGTTTTAAACTAAACCAACGGATATGTTCTTGTTGTATTGGAGAAAGATGGGGTTTTAAAATAGGGGCTATTTTTTCAACCGCGTGTTCAATTTTTGCAGAATATTGGGCTTTTAATTCAGAGGGTTTTGATTGTGTAGCGGCTTGATTAATCGCATGTTTTAATTCTTTAACGCCCTGACCTTTTGCAGCCGTCAATGGTAAAATCGGTGTGCCTAAATTTTTGCTTAAAGTTTCTATATCAATTTGAATATTTTGTTGTTCTGCAATATCCATCATATTGACCGCAATCAACATCGGGACATTCATTTCTAGTAGTTGGGTTGTCAAATATAAATTACGTTCTAAGTTTGCCGCATCGACAATATTAACAATC
Organism: Candidatus Albibeggiatoa psychrophila; assembly: GCA_035829175.2. Classification (GTDB taxonomy): domain Bacteria; phylum Pseudomonadota; class Gammaproteobacteria; order Beggiatoales; family Beggiatoaceae; genus Albibeggiatoa; species Albibeggiatoa psychrophila. The sequence continues at coordinate 964 of JAYQWJ020000696.1, read as the reverse complement.
AAATCAGCCTCACCTGACAGAATGTATTGTTGCGCGACTTCTTCATCCATCGAAGTGTGACCGACTGCGACATCTAAAGAGTAAGTTCCGGGTAAATCAACAACTTCAACCTCTTTATTTTCAAATTGATAAAAGCCTGTTTTGCGTTCAACAGTGACTCCAGACCAGTTACCAACCCGCTGTTTTGAACCTGTCAACTCATTAAATAGGGTGGTTTTACCGCAGTTTGGGTTGCCCACAACGCCAATTATAAAATTACTCATGATTCAACTTTCTCTACTAATAAGGTATTGGCTTCAGCTTGACGTAAACTCAGTGCAAAACCACGGACTTTGATTTCAACAGGATCGCCCATGGGTGCATAACGAGTGACGCTAAATTCTGTGCCGGGAGTTAAGCCCATTGCCAGTAATTTTTGTCTATAGGCTTTTTCGCCACGACGAATACCCGTGACTTTGCAATGATCCCCGAGCTGCATATCACTCAAACAAGTGCTTATATTACCGCTCATACGGCTTGCCCTTCAATCTCAGGAATTAAGTCTGTGACTAAAATTTTATGTGCCATCCCACGACCCAATGCCCAGCGCGTATCTTGACAACGGATGACTAAACCTTCTCCATGTTGAATGACAGTGAGTGCAGAACCTTCAGTAATACCCATTGCCAATAAACGTTTCATAAAGTTGTTGCCACCATTAATTGTTGCAACTTGAACTTGTTTGCCTAATTGGCTTAAGCTAAGAGGGTAGGATTTTTGAGCTGTACTTGTTCTCATGATGGTCGTCCGCCATAAAATTAATTGATTGTTTAGTTGACTTTTTTGATAATGATTCTTGTTTGTTAATAGTAACGATTCTTGTTTAGCTTGTCAAACAGGATTCAAGTCCTAAACACCTAAAATAGTATGGACATTAAAATAACTAATTAGAATGCTTTACAATATATAAGTTTATGTAGGGTGG
>JAYQWJ020000695.1:0-2652 GCA_035829175.2 Candidatus Albibeggiatoa psychrophila | reverse complement strand
TCTCGTTCCGACGGTCTCCGTTGGAATGCAGTCCAGACGCTCTGCGTCTCAATCATTTCAAACATGACGCGGAGCGTCAAAGCTGCATTACCACGCTGAGCGTGGCAACGAGTTTGGGTTAATGATGCCCTTCAGGTTTCACCACAGGCACTTGATTCTCATAAGCCGATTCTGGTCGTGTGGCATGACATTGGAAACAATCCAACTTCACCGCCGCATATTCATGACAACTATTACAGAAATGATTACGACTCTGAATCTCAGGATATTCACCTTGCTCATTTTCAGTCACATGGCAATTGATACATTGCACTAAACTGTATTGCTTGGTGCGTATCCCTTCGTGCATGGTTTTATCTCGATGATGTTTTAAATAACTACCGTGCATACGGCGCATTACATCAACAGGTTCAACACATTGCGTTTGCTCATTTGCAGCTTGTTTCGCTTTTGGCGGACTGGGAATCCAGCTTTTGCCTTCACCATTCCCAGCCACTACCACGACACTCAAAGCCAAACCAAATAGCAAGCCTAAAGTTGTCAACCAATAACGCATTATTCACCTAACCCCATGTTAATATAACCCGTTGGGCACACATCAGCACAAATGTGGCAACCGATGCAACGTGAGTAATCCGTGTAAACATAACGACCTACAGTTGATTCTTTCTTGGCTGTTTTTGCAACCGCATCTTGAGGGCAGAATACAACGCAGTTATCACACTCAAAGCATAAACCACAACTCATACAACGCTTGGCTTCTGCAACCGTTTCATCAGTTTCCAAGTTCTTCATGCGTTCGTCAAAGTTGCCTAACACTTTTTCGGCTTCAATATGCACTTCTTGGCGTAAATGACGTGGCTCAGCTTCAAAATGACCTAAGAATAAAGCGTTATGAGAAATCACTTCATGTGCTGAACGATCTTCATAGTTGTGTACTGCATAGTTTGCATCAGCAGTACCACGTAAATCACATTCCGCTGCGCTAAACGCTTCAGGTTGTAATTCCACTTCAGTTAATTTCGCTAACAAATTGAAGTGATGTACATCGACTTTAGGACGTTTGGATAATTCTTTGTTTTCTAAATAACGACCAATCGTATCCGCTGCAATTGAACCTTGCCCAATCGCTGTAGTTAACAAATGAGGACGCACGATGTCACCCGCAACGAAATGACCTTGACGACCTTTCACTGCATAGAATGGATCAGCATCGATGAAACCACGACCATTATTTAATTCTTCTAAACCATCGGTTAAATCACCAAATTGACCAATGGCAGACACAATTAAATCAGTCTCAATCACATATTCAGTGCCTTCAACGGGAACTGGGCGCATACCGTCCATAGTACATTTGCACATTTTAAGACCTGTTGCACGACCGTCTTCACCTTTAATGATTTCGATTGGCATCGCGCTACCATGAATGTCCACACCTTCACGTAAAGCATCTTGTACTTCATGTTCCGCTGCGGTCATGTTTTCAATTGGGAAAAGTGAGGTTAAAGTGACTTTAGAGCCATCACGCGCACTAATGCCAGCAACGTCATGTGCGATGTAACCTAACACTGCACCATCGGCTGCATTATCATGTGCAGAATTTTTGACTTGCGCTTCATCAACATGGTTATAACCTAAACGACGTGCGACTGAGGCAACGTCAATTGAAGTATCACCACCACCAATAACAACCACTCTTTGAGGGACACGATTGACACGGTCTTGGTTAAATTCGCTAAGGAAATCCACACCTGTGATACAGTTAGAAACATCGGCGAAACCTTCAACAGGTAAACCACGACCTGCTTTACAACCGATTGCCCATAATACGGCATCAAAATCTTTTTCTAATTGCTCGATGCTGATGTCACGACCGACACGGGTATTTAAACGGGTTTCAACATTCAAATCTAAAATACGTTGAATTTCACCTTGTAACATGTCACGCGGTGTACGATAGCCCGGAATACCAAACATCATCATGCCGCCTAATTCTGCATGGTCATCAAATACAGTACACTCATGACCTTGGCGACGTAATTGGTAAGCAGCAGATAAGCCAGCAGGCCCACCACCGATAATCGCGACTTTTTTACCTGTGTCTGCACCCGCTTCAGCTAATTTATAGCCTTTTTCTAAAGCAGTATCACCGATGTATTGTTCAACCGCGTTGATACCAACATAGTCTTCTAATACGTTACGGTTACAGCCTGTTTGACAAGGCGCAGGACAAACCCGACCCATCACGGAAGGAAACGGATTGGCATCTGTTGAGCGTTTGAACGCATATTCTTGCCATTCCATGCCTTCAGGTGGTTTTTCCATCCCACGAACCACACCTAACCAACCACGAATGTCTTCGCCTGATGGGCAGCTACCTTGACAAGGTGGTGTACGGTGTACATACGTTGGACATTTATGACTCCAACTGGCTTGGAAAATTTTGTCTTTCCAGTTACCGTCATAAGATTCTTCATGTTCGCCATCTTCGTAGCGACGGAAGTTTAATACTTCTTCTGTTTGAGCTTGACTTGCCATTCTGTATCCTCCTAACTTTCTAATAATTGTACGGGCGTTCCATTGGAAATAAGTAGTTTACTAATTTAAAATATGCTGATTTTTTAATATGGTTATAGAAATTTTTTTGTT
>JAYQWJ020000694.1:0-1512 GCA_035829175.2 Candidatus Albibeggiatoa psychrophila | reverse complement strand
AGCCTAAAACGGGTTATGGATATTTAGAAGCAGCTGCTCACTTCGCGGCTGAATCTTCAACAGGGACTAACGTTGAGGTTTCTACTACTGATGACTTCACCAAAGGCGTTGATGCATTAGTTTATCATATTGATGAAGCTACTGAAGATATGCGCATCGCGTACCCGATTGATTTATTTGATCGCAATGTATCTGACGGTCGGATGATGATTGTGTCATTCTTAACCTTGGCAATTGGTAATAACCAAGGTATGGGCGATATTGAACATGCAAAAATGTATGATTTCTTTATGCCACCTCGTGCGATTCAATTATTTGATGGTCCTTCTGTAGATATTTCTGATATGTGGAGACTTTTAGGTCGTCCATTAGTGGATGGTGGTTACATTGCAGGTACGATTATTAAGCCTAAATTAGGTTTACGTCCTGAACCATTTGCGGAAGCCGCGTATCAATTCTGGTTAGGTGGTGATTTCATTAAAAATGATGAACCTCAAGGCAACCAAGTTTTCTGTCCAATGAAGAAAGTGATTCCTTTAGTCGTTGATGCAATGAAACGTGCTCAAGACGAAACGGGTGAAGCTAAAATCTTCTCAGCCAATATTACCGCTGATGACCACCACGAAATGTTAGCGCGTGGCGATTATGTTTTAGAGCAATTTGGTGAATTCGCGGATCACGTTGCCTTCTTAGTTGATGGTTACGTTGGTGGACCTGGAATGGTGACAACCGCACGTCGTCATTATCCGGGGCAATATTTACATTATCATCGTGCAGGTCATGGTGCTGTGACTTCTCCGTCAGCTAAACGTGGTTATACTGCGTATGTATTAGCCAAAATGTCGCGTTTACAAGGTGCTTCTGGTATCCATGTCGGCACTATGGGTTACGGTAAAATGGAAGGTGGTAAAGACGATCGTGAAATCGCTTACATCATTGAACGTGATGAATATCAAGGACCTGCTTATAATCAAAAATGGTATGGCATGAAGCCAACTACACCAATCATTTCAGGCGGCATGAACGCATTACGTTTACCAGGCTTCTTTGAAAACTTAGGTCATGGTAACTTGATTAATACTGCTGGCGGTGGTGCTTACGGTCACATCGATAGCCCGGCGGCGGGTGCGACTTCATTACGTCAAGCGTATGAATGTTGGAAAGCAGGTGCTGATCCAATCGAATGGGCGAAAGAGCATCAAGAATTTGCCCGTGCATTCGAGTCATTCCCAAGTGATGCAGATAGCATTTTCCCTGGGTGGCGCGATAAATTAGGCGTACATAAATAACATAAAGCCTGATTATTAGATTTTAAGAAAGGAATGTTTTACTTAGGTGAGCATTCCTTTTTTAGTCAGTGAGAAGAGAAATAATAAAATTAGGAGTGCGGAATTTATTCTGCTCAAGCAAAAGTTTTATACTCCTTGTTATTGAACCTAAAAAACAAATTAAGGATTTCCCATGACCGATATTGCACAATACAAAGTCAGCGCAGAACCTTTTTATCAAGCC
>JAYQWJ020000693.1:0-13905 GCA_035829175.2 Candidatus Albibeggiatoa psychrophila | reverse complement strand
TGCTGCGGCAAAACCCCTTTAATATCCATCACTAAACAACGCTCATTATCTAAAAGTTGTTGTAACCAAACCCAGCCTTTTTCTAAATAATCCCGATGTGCTACTGCCAAAATCACACATTGGGCTTTTTGTAACTGATTTTCGCTACACAATGTCAAACCATATTCCTGTTGAACTTGCTGCGGGTTAACCCACGAATCATGAATTTGTACTTTAATATGATGCTGTTGCAAAGCTTGCGCAATATCCACCACCCGCGTATTACGCAAATCTGCCACATTTTCTTTAAACGCCAAACCCAAAATCGTCACCGTGGTTTCTTGCAATAAACAGCCAATACGAGTGAGATGTTCAACCGCTTGCAGCGCGATAAATGCACCCATATCATTGTTGATTTGGCGACTGGCAGGAATAATATGCGGCGTATAACCGACTTGCTCAGCTTTATGTTTTAAATAATATGGATCAACACCGATGCAATGCCCGCCGACTAAACCCGGTGTAAATGGTAAAAAATTCCACTTCGTGCCCGCCGCTTGTAATACGTCATGCGTGTCTATCTCTAATCGATTGAAAATCATCGCTAATTCATTAATCAAAGCAATATTAACGTCGCGCTGAATATTCTCAATCACCTTAGCCGCTTCGGCAACTTTAATGCTCGGCGCACGATGCACACCCGCTTGCACCACCGCCGCATACACTTCTGCAATAATATCCAATGCTTCCGCGTCTAAACCTGAAACCACTTTAATAATATTTTCAAATCGATGCTGCGTATCACCGGGGTTAATGCGCTCAGGTGAATAACCCACTTTGAAATCACGCCCACATTGCAAACCCGAGGCACGTTCCAACACGGGAATACACATTTCTTCAGTCGCACCGGGATAAACCGTCGATTCATACATCACAATATCGCCTTTTTTCAAATACTTACCCAAGGTTTTGGACGCTTTTAAAACAGGCAATAAATCAGGCGTTTTGTGTTCATCAACAGGCGTGGGAACAGCAATAATATGAAAATCGGCTTGCGCTAATGCTTGTGGATTAGTTGTGAAATCAATCTGTGTATTTTCCCAATCAGCGACGGTTAGTTCCTGAGTTACATCATGTTTTTGATTAAGTTCTGCGATTCGTTGCGCATTGACATCAAAGCCAATCACCTTATTTTGTTTTGCAAATGCCATCGCTACGGGCAAACCCACATAACCTAAACCAATTACTGAAATGTTGCGTTGAATTGTCATAAATTCTGCTTTTTGAATAAAATCGGTTTTTTTACAAATATTGTTTTTTACGAACAGAGCAATATTAAAATTGACAGTCCGAATCTATCTTGCAAATATCATTTATTATTAATGTATTACAGCTTAAATTGGCTTTTTTTGACTGCCAAACTCAATAACGGCTTGATTGATTATATCGGCAGCATCGCTGGTGGCATGATGTCCGCAATTTGGAATAATAGTCAATTGAGAATGTGGCAAAATATTGTGCAATCTTTCTGCATGAGCAACGGGAAACCATATATCTTTATCGCCCCACAATACCAGTGTATTACATTGAATTTTTAGCAATTTATTCTGAATTTCAGTTAATAAATTTGGCTCGCCACGTTCTTGTTTTGATAATTCATTAATGCCAATTTTTGTATCTTCAATCAGTTTGGTAATCGCATTGGGAAAATGATAATATGGGTAAATATTTTGCTGAATTGCTTTTTTAAGCTTATTTGTTGGAATTTTATGATGAGTTTGCGCATGACTCATTTTAACCACTAAGTAAATCAGCGGGTAAAACAACCATGCTAAACGTAATTTATCAAACCAACGCACAATGCTTAATGGCATCACACCCAATAAATACATTCCTAAATTTGGCATTTTTTGTGGGAAAATCGCCGCATCAATAACGATTAATTGTTCAACTAATTCAGGTGCTTGCTCTGTTACAGCTAATGCGACTAAACCGCCTAACGATTCACCTAATAAAATCACGGGTTCATCGGCAATGTGCTGAATAAAACGAATGGTTTCAATGATTTGATGCCCAGCAATTTCAGGCTGATGAGGTTTGTCGGAAAAACCAAAACCTTTAAAATCAACACAAATGACTCTAAAATGTTCTGCTAATACATCAATATTTTTATGCCATGCGTAGCTCCACAAACCCCAACCATGCAATAAAATCAATGTTTTACCTTGACCTTTTTCACCGTAGGCAATATTAACCATTTGCTGATTGGCATCTTGAATTTGCGCGAATTGACAGCCTTTAGGAAATTGTTGTTGCCACCAGTGTTGCATTGTTTTGTCTCATTGGTTTTGGGAAAAGCTGCTTCTAAACAAATTATTAGTTTAACATTTTCCAGTCAATTTCAAATCGGTTCTATAAAAAATCATGAAATAATTCGAAAAATAGCAGTATATCAATAATTTATTTGTTACTATTCATACATGGTTTTTAACCAATAAAGCTTGTTAAGACCCATGTTATCAAAAATCTAACAACGCGCTAACTCATCATTAAGCCTTCGCCAAATACAAAAGACTATTTATGTTACAAACTGCAAAGTCTATAATTCACCCAATGCCGACTTCACTCTGTAAACTTTTTTGATTTGATAAGGATAAAAAACCGTGTTTGAAATTTTTAAAGCTGGCGGCTTGGTAATGATACCGCTATTGATGTGCTCTATCATTGCTTTTGCTATTGTTATCGAACGTTTTTGGACTCTACAACGTGGCAAAGTCGTGCCTAAAAGCCTTGTACCGCAAGTCTGGAAATGGGTTAAGGATAATCGTTTAGACAAGGCACGGATTGATGCTTTACGCCATAATTCCCCATTGGGTCAAGTGCTTGCAGCAGGTTTGGTCAATATGCACCACGACCGTGAAATGATGAAAGCCAGTATTGAAGAAGTTGCTAACAAAGTTGTGCATGATTTAGAACGCTATTTAAATACTTTAGGTATTATTGCTGAAATTACCCCACTTTTAGGGCTTTTAGGTACAGTAACAGGCATTATTCGCATGATGAACAAAGTCGGTGAAGTCGGTTTAGGCAATCCCGCAGTATTATCATCTGGACTTTCTGAAGCCTTGATGACCACCGCAGCAGGTTTGATTATTGCGATTCCTGCATTTATTTTTTATCGTTATTTTCGGGGTTTAGTTGATGAATTGGTTGTTTCAATGGAACAAGAAACCTTAAAAATGCTCGATATTTTACATGGTGATAGAGAGGCTGATTAAGCTATGAAATTTCGTCGCCATCGTACTGAGACCAGCAGCTTACGGCTCAATCTCACGCCTCTAATTGACACGGTGTTTTTATTACTGATTTTTTTCATGATGACCACCACCTTTAACCGTCAATCTGAGCTGCAAATTCAATTACCAGAAACTGAAACCGAACAAGTGCCTGAAGATGCTGTGCAACCGATTCGGATTTTAATTAATAAAAAAGGTGAAATGGCAATTAACTCGTGGCAAACCGCGTTAGTCAATGATACTTTGCAAACCATTACCATGGCACTGGAAAAAGCGGCGGGTACAGAACAAAGCCCCAGTTTATTAATCAGTGCTGATGCCAATGCACCACATCAAGCGGTGATGAGAGCCTTAGAAGCGGCGCAAACATTAGGTTATAATCGCATAGGTTTTGAAGCTGAGCAGCCATCACAACAATGAAATTAGAGCGCATTTGGTATCGTTTCCATTTTTTGACATTATTTTTACTGCCTTTATCATGGTTATTTTGCCTCATCGTCGTGTTAAGGCGTTGGACATACCATTTATTGCTCAGAAAAAAACAATTTGATATACCCATTATCATCGTGGGCAATATCAATGTTGGCGGCACAGGAAAAACGCCGTTGGTGATTTGGCTTGCGCATTTTCTCAAGCATCACGGCTACAATGTCGGCATTATCAGTCGGGGTTATGGCGGCAAAACCAAGCAATATCCACAAACGGTACGCCCTTCGATTCACAAACCTGAAGAAGTCGGAGATGAACCATTGTTGCTTGCTCGACGCACGGCTTGTCCTGTGGCAATTGACCCCAAACGTGCCCGTGGCGTGCGACATTTAATTAAACATCATGGCTGCAACTTGATTATCAGTGATGATGGCTTGCAACATTATGGCTTAAAAAGGGATATTGAAATTGCGGTTGTTGATGGTGAACGGCGTTATGGCAATGGTTTTTGTTTACCCGCAGGCCCTTTGCGCGAATCACAGAGACGTTTAAAATCCGTGGATTTCATAGTGGTGAAAGGCAAATCACAAAAAAAAGAAATTACCATGCACTATGCGTTGAAAGCTTTACGCAACATAGCCGATGAGAATCAAGCGCAACCTTTGGGATATTTTTTAGGCAAATCGTTACACGCAGTGGCAGGCATTGGCAACCCACGCCCATTTTTAAATATTTTATTAGACAATCAATGTAAAATTCGACCTCATATTTTCCCAGATCATCATCCGTTTAAAGAGCAAGATTTTGATTTTGAAGAGGACTTGCCGATTATCATGACAGAGAAAGATGCGGTAAAATGTCGAAAATTTGCAAAACCGAATTATTGGTACTTGCCGATTGAAGCACGACTGCCCAGCAGTTTTGGCAAGCGCGTATTAGAAAAATTACAGGAGAAACAACGTGGATAAACGTTTACTCGATATTTTAGTGTGTCCAGCGACTAAAGCACCATTGATCTATGAGAAAAAAAATCAAGAACTTATTTGTAAGGCATCACGTTTGGCGTATCCGATTCGTGAAGGAATTCCCGTGATGTTGCCAGAACAGGCGCGTAAATTAAGTTTGGAAGAAGTTGAGCAAATGAAATAATTCAAAAATTCAAACTCAGGTTAACGAGTCAGTCCTTCATCTTCTAAGGGCTGGCAGTCTTGACAGTCTTAGCAGTCCCAAATGTAGAACGATTTACAGGCATAAATCCAATTAAATTAACCAAATGTGCTTCATCATCTTGATTTAATTTTACCGCCACTTCAATCCGTTTTAGTGATTTATCCATCGTATCTAAAATTTTCAACTCCCAAAACCATTCCCGCTTTGCCATTTCAACTTTACCTTGTCGTTCACTATCGCTTGGTAATTCAGCTTGTAAACGTGTTTCCGTCATGATATTCATCGCAACCCAATGAGCAAAAGTCTTATTTTCTAAATACAAAGCATTACTCGCATTTAAACCCGTGATACGAATAATCGCAGACAAGGCAATCGCAACAATGGCTAAAGCCACCAATACTTCTAATAAAGTAAAACCTTTGCGCAACATTTAAAGTTGATTCTCCGCTTTCATTTTCAGTTCGCCAAGTAAATTTCCTGTTAAGACAAAACGTTGATATTCATCAGCTTCATGCCAGAGATAAATAGAAAATGGACTGATTTCACCATTAGATAAAATGAGTAATTGCGGCATTGTTTCTGTTGCAGTAAGCTGAATATTCTCATCTTCAATATTTAATTCTGCGCTAATACCTGCTGCCAATTGGCGCGTATGGAACGGTGTTTTTTTTAAACGTTGCCAATGCGCTTCTGACAATAAATAAAAACTATAACTGTGTTCAGTAAAATTGATAGCCAAGTCCTGATTTTTAAAAATAGCCTCTTGTTGAGTAAATTGAATCAAAGCGGCTAATTGTTTCATTTCTTGTCTGAGAACTTGTTGTTTTTTATCACCTATAGCTAAGGTCGCAAAACTGATAATCACGCCAATAATGAGTATCACAATGAGCAGTTCTAATAAGGTGAATCCTGAAATTTTATTGTTAGGCATAATTGAGCTGGAACGGTGCAGAACATCATGGCTGCATTACCATGCAAAGAGTTTTGAAAAGTATATTATATTGTGCTTTTTATGTGATATAAAACAATATGGTAATACACAAAAATGAATTTTGAACAATTTTCCATATTCTCAAAGCATGGTAACGAGTAAAAATATTATTTCAATGCTTCAACTGCAATTTCTAAAGCTTTGATTTGTTCCGATTGTTGAGTGATTAATTTTTGTTGCTGTTGCATGGCTTCAACCAATATTGGAATAAGACCTTGATAATCTAAGCCTTTTTTATCAGTGTCAGGTAGTGGATAAATCAATTGTGGCAATATTTCCTCAACTTCCTGTGCGATAAAGCCTAAATGGTCAATTTTGTCTTTGTCAGCAATAAAGTTATATTCAACACCACGTAGTTTTAAAACTGTTTCTAAGGCACTGCGAATAGGGCGAACGTTTTCTTTCAAGCGTGCATCCGACTCAGTAATAAAATCACGCGCATACATACTACCGCCATCAGCCGCCGTAATATTACGCGCATAAATATCGGTATAACCATCATTTGTATGCCAAAAATTCAAACGACCTGTGCTAGAACCAATTTCAACCCCAGGGTTATTTAACACCACGCGCAATTGATGACCACCCCACCAACCATCTTGAACGAAGAAATCACCTGAAACTTTTACACCACCTTCAAAATCTTGGTCAAAGTTAAGTAATAATTCATCTTCAATCCAACCGTGAACCATGGCACGCCCATCTAAATCATGCGTGTCATCACCTTTCCAACGTCCATCATTCACGCCTAAACGCAAATCTGCACCATCAATGGCCAAACTATCATAAATAAATTCAACCGCATAAGCAGGTTGTAGCATCATAAATGTTAGCAAAAAGGATAAAATACGAATCATAATCAAATCTCCATCTGATAAAAACAAGATATTTCTATTCAAATATTATGGCAGGTTTTAAAAAAAATTGAACCTTTCGTACTCAAATATGGGCATTTCAATTTGTCGTTTCACTGTCATTGATAAGTGCTTAATAAGTGCTTAAGATTTTGCTCTAAATTTATACTATTTAAAGTCTTTTGAGTTGCTTGACACTTGTGTTGTCTTTTCCGCATACTTGAAATAACTAATACATATCTGGCTTTTCATCGGCAGGGAGAAAATGGCGCACTTGTTATTATGTAATAATGTGTAATGCTATAGCTTGATTTTAAAAAGCTTTTTTGTATTAATAACTTATATGTAAAGCAAGTCAGCCTTTCAACATAAAAATGACGATTAAATTTAAATCTAAAGATGCTTTTGTTTCTTATGGACGACGAGAAAGCTTGGGCTTTGTTAGTAAGCTGCATCGTAAATTGAGATTGGCGGGTCATGATGTTTGGTTTGATAAGGTTAATATTCCTGATGGCGATGACTACGCTGCACGTATTAATCATGGCATCGAGACTGCGCATAACTTCGTTTATATCATGGCACCGCGCTGCATGACTTCCCCTTATTGTTTAATTGAATTGGAATATGCCCGAATTTTAGGCAAAAGAGTGATTCCTATCAATCAAATGGTTATTTTTGCGACAGATAGTTTTGAATTGTCTGATGGCGATAAAGGGGTAATGAAATCTTTTTATGCGTTCCATGGCATGAAAAATCCACCTAAAATCAATACTTCAGAAGATGTGCTTAATCGTTCTCATGCTTTGATTGGACGTACTGATTGGTTGGATGGTAAAGAAGCGTTAAATGAGGATGATTGCAATCAATTACGCGATTGGGCGCAAACTTATGAAAATCATTGGCATAAGCATGAAGATTTGGAGTATTTACAAACCCTAGAAATTCCTGATTTTGGGCAAAATATTGATAGTTTAGATAGTGTTGTCGAGCGTATTGCAACCGTATTAGAACGTCATAAAACATATATACATCAACATACTAAAATCTTAAGTGCCGCCTTGGATTGGGATAGAAATGGCAAAAGTGAGCGTTATTTACTCAAAGATAAAGCCCGTCAAATGGCTCAAGAATGGTTGTTAACCAAGTTTTCTGAAGGTGAGCAACAACCCTGCATCCCAAGTGATTTACAATGTGAACTTCTCTGTGAATCGCGTAAAAGTGCTGAAAATCAAGCAGCAGATGTTTTTATTTGTCATGTGCAGGAAGACCGCCCGATTCGAGATAATATTATTCAACAATTGTCCTACTATGCAATTACAGTTTGGCAACAGGACAAAGATATTTCAGGAGGTCACGATTATCATAAAGCGGTTGAGAAAGGTATTGAAAATGCAACTAATATCTTATATTTGGTATCGCCAACAAGTTTTCAATCTAAACAATGTCAGGCTGAATTGGCTCACGCACTAAATAATAACAAACGCATTATTCCGCTTCTTATTGCTGAAACTGATAAAAAGTATATTCCAAAGCAATTGGTAATGCTTCAAAATATTGATATTTCTGATAATTTAGAGCAACCCGATTTATCCCGTTTATTAAAAATTATTGTAACAGATGCCGAGTATTATCACAGCCATAAAACATTGCTTAAACAAGCTACTAAATGGAAAATGGATGGCGAAAAGGCGGCTTATTTATTACGCGGACATGGTTTAATTAACGCTTTATCTTGGTTACAGCAAAATCAACAACGTGTATTACAACCGCCCACAGCTTTGCACCAAGAATTTATTAGCACTAGTGAAACTGCCAAAGGTCAGTTAAGTGCGGATGTCTTTATTTCTTATTCAAGTAAAAATGCTGATTTTGCGCATCAAATCAATCGCTCATTTAAAGAGGCAGGTAAAACGACGTGGTTTGATCAGGAAAATGTCAGCTCAACGGTAGATTTTGAAAAAGAATTATATAAAGGTATTGATATTGCTGATAATATTGTATTTTTAATTTCCCCAGATTTGATTAATTCAGAATATTTCAACCACGAAGTTGATTATGCGATTAAGCATGGAAAACGTATTATTACCGTGCTTTGTTATCCAACCAATATGGCGACAATCCCAGATGAACTGCGCGAAATTGTCCCGATTAATTTTACTGGCAACTCTTTTGGTAAAGCCTTTCTTGATTTGTTACAACTCATTGATTTAGATCGTGAACATGCGCATTTACACACCATTTTGCAACAGCGTGCAGTAGAATGGAATGAAAATGAATGCAGTAAAGATTTTTTACTCAATGCCAGTGCCGCAGAAAATGCGGAGGCTTGGTTTACAATTGCGATTAATGAGAAAAAGCAACCCGCTCCCACTAAAATACAAACCACTTATCTGGAGCATAGTCGTGACCATATCAATGAATTATTTCGTAAAGAAAGACGGCGTATTGCTGTTTTGCAAGGTTTATTAGTTTGGATTGTAATAGGCTTGTTTATTTCGATTGGTTTAGGCGTTTATGCGTGGAAAAAAAGCATTGAAGCTGAACGCCAGAAAAATGAGGCTTTGGTATCACAATCTTTATTTTTAACCAAGTTAGGTCGTGAGAAATTGAAAACAGGTCATACAACAACAGCGGGGTTGCTCGCATTAGAAGCCTTGCCTAATAAAGAAAACAAAAGACCGTTAGTTGCTCAAGCGCATTATTTACTTTATGAGATACTGACAAAACAAAGGAAAATTTGGCAACATTTGGATAAAGTAAATCATATTTCTTATAGTCCTGATGGAAAAATGCTTGTCACAGCAAGTGAAGATGGTTCTGCACAAGTGCGTTATTTATCGGGTAAGCTCGTGACTATTTTGCATGGACATAAGCGTGGTATCGTGCAAGCTCTATTTAGCCCTGATAATCAACATATTTTAACCATTTCTCGGGATCGTACAGCGAGATTATGGAATTTATCAGGAGAATTAATTACAGAAATGACGGGGCATAATGATGAGTTAGTGAGTGCTGCTTTTTCATCTGATAATCAGTATATTGTAACGGCTTCTACCGATGGAACGGCGCGTCTGTGGTCTCGTGATGGTCAGTTGTTGCATGTTTTAGATAGACATAAAAACCGTTTGCTATTTACTAAATTCAGTGCTGACAATCAATTTATTTTAACCACCTCGGCTGATAAGACAATACGTGTTTGGAATTTGAACGGTGATGAAGTACAACTTTTAGAGGGTCATCGTCATTGGGTGCGTATGGCTGATTTTAATCCTGATGGGCGTTATATTGTTTCTGGCTCTGATGATAGTAATGCAATTTTATGGGATTTGAAAACCAATACATCTAAGAAACTCATAGCGCATACCAGTTGGATTACAGCCGCAAGTTTTAGTCCTGATGGCAAATTGATATTGACCGCTTCGCGTGATGGAACAGCGCGTTTATGGAATATTAAAGGAGAGCAAGTTCAGGAATTTAACAGGTATGATGGCTGGATTCTTGGCGCGTTCTTTAATCCTGATAACAAACACTTTGCAACAATTTCAGATGATACAGGAATTAATGTTTGGGATATTAATGGTACATTTTTGACTAAGATAAAAGGTCATACAAATACTATTCAATATGCCGAATTTTCACCTGACGGGCATAGTATGTTATCTGCCTCATTGGATGATACCGCACGTTTATGGGTTAAGAATTATCCACGTAATCAAGAACTTAGGAAGGAAGAGCTTGATACAATTAGTGTGCCTTATAGTGATTTAGAAGGATTGAAAAAAGAAGCAGTTGAACGCTTTAAACGCAGTAATTTAACTTGCAATGAATTGAAAGAAGCTTTTTTACCTGCACCAGATCGTTGTTGCTTTGTGAAGCATGACCCAATTCGAGCACCTTATATGGGTGGATTTGTTGGTGATTGTAAAGAGGGTATTGCACAGGGATTCGGTAAAGTGTCTGGGTTGAATGGATACGAAGGTAATTTTAAAGACAGTAAAATGCACGGACATGGGGTTTATACTTGGTTTGATGGCACTCGCTATGAAGGTGAATTCAGAGATGATTTTTCTATTAAATTAGGAGATATGAGACCATTTCCTGATGATTGGTATTATGAGGCTAAATTTTTGTTGAAGCATGGTCAAATAAATGATGCTTATGACAATATTGTAAAACAACTGGTTTTATTGCCTGAACATGTACCCAGCTTATTGTTGCAAGGTGAGATTTTAGTACGTTTGAATCAGCTTAAAGAAGCTCAAACCGTATTTGAGAAAGCATTAGCGTCAGATTCTGACTTGGCGTTTGAACCTAAAGTAAAAATTGATACTATTTTGCATTCTATATCTCATGATGTTGAGTCAAGCAATTAACTTTACAATGATTTGAGTTCGATGCAAGAAATAGTCTATATTTAAAATCAGTCACTGATACTTTTGCTCTCATTTTGACCAATTTCAAGTGATTGATTAAGGATGAAAAGTTGCGTCAAGCCCCACTTATTTTCAGTGGCAGTTAATGAATGTGAACAAAGTAGCATTTGTTAAGAAAAAATGATCGGGCTTTCTGAGAAGCTGTTAATAATATAGCTGGTTTTATGGCGATGCGGTGATGACTTTGACAGGTGTATTGGGTTTGAGTCGTAACGTGCCTTCTGTCACTATTTTTTCATCTAAAGCCAAGCCATGCGTCACTTCAACTTTACCTACTTGACGTTGACCCAATTCAATTAAACGTTTTTCTGCGATAAGTGCATCGGTGATGACATAGACAAATTGTTGGCTGCCTATTGGTACAAGTGCTTGTTCTTCAATCATTAATGCGTCGCGTGGATTTAAGTTTAATTTGACGGTAAGTAACATCCCTGCGCGTAGAGCTTCATCTCGATTGGGAATGATGGCTCGCAAGGTTAGCATTCTGCTGATGGGGTCGACTCGTGAATCAATTGTTGTCACTTGTCCTGAAAATAGGCGTTTAGGGTAGGCTTGTGTGGTTGCAGTGAGGTTTAAGCCTTTGTGTAAGCTGGATAAATAAAGTTCTGAAATCGTGAAATCAAGTTTTATTTTGCTTATATCATCTAGGGTTGTAATCACATCGCCCGTCCGAAGTAATGCGCCTACGCTGATATGACGTAAGCCTAATTTGCCACTGAATGGGGCGGTAATTTTGCGTTCATTGATGTGGACTTTGGCGGTTTTGATACGGGCTTTGGCAGCATTGAGGCGTGATAATTGGGTATCAAGTTGGGAGCTGGAAATGACTTTTTGTTTGATTAATTTGTTTAAACGTTTGTATTCGCGTTGTTGTTCAGCTAGGTCAACTTCAGATTCTTGTAGTAATGCTTGTTGTTCGGCATCGTCTAATTGTACTAGTAATTTTCCTTTTTTAACCCACTGACCTTCTTTAAAATGGATTTTGGTTATAATATCACTTATTTTGGATCTAACATCAATAGATTCATTGGCTTGAGTTGTGCCTAAAATCGAAATATTATCAACGATATGTTGTTGTATAACAGGTGCAACGATAACAGAAATCGCTTTTTTATCTTTAGCTGTCACGATGGGAGAAAAGATGAATAATATGAGCAGAATAGAGAGGAGTTTTAATTGCATATTTTGCGTAGTTTTGTTTTTTAGAATGTTGTTGTGCATCTTATCTGATTTTATTTGCACTGCAAACCGCAATATCATTCGATAAATAATTTATATAAAGCAGCAGAAGCAATTCCGATTGATGCAAGTGTAGCTAAAATCTGCAATGTCAGTTTTAAATATCCCGCCCATTCGGGTTTTGGTTTATCGTCGTCTTTGGTTTTACCTGCTTCGTTGACGGTCATATTTTGTTCTACTTCCTCACCGTTGGCGACATTAACGTTTTTTACATCGCCATGAAAATGAATACTTTTATCATCGCTCATACGTTTTTCCTTGCGTTCTTGTTCTCGATTTTCAGAATCACTTAAACCATTTAATAATTCTTGCACGTCAATATTTTCGTCAATTTCGTCTAAATATTCAGTTTTGATTTTTTTCTGTTCTAATTTCAACAATCTATTGTAAGTAATATGAGTAGTTTTATATGGTATCAGTTCTTTGATAATGAGTTTAGCAAAACTGTCGTGGATCACTTTGAATTCACTGCGGATAATGCCAAGCAAAACCCGTCGCGTTTGGTGTGTACCATTGACCCAAATCATGATTTTTTTGTCTTCAATATCGGCTTTGATTAAGGCTTTGTTGTTTTCATGTGCCAGCATCACACCTGTGAGCCAGTAAGTTTTTTGTGAGATGTGTTTGTGGGCGCGAACCAGAAACCGTGAAAATACGCTATTGGGCAGCACATCGTAGTGATATTCAAACCGTAAGCAATCGTCATCATCCCAATTAAGATCAGGTTCTTGTGGGTCGAGCAAATCGGCAATAAGATAACTTTCTTGTTCCATATCGGGCATTTTGAAACAAAGCTCGAATTTTTCCATTAATTGTAGCAAAACATTATGTTTATCTTCAGAATAATCTTTAGTATCAAGTAAATTGGACAGTTGTTTTATCTCAAGTATCCCTTTGTTTTTGAATAGAATATTGCAGTTGATGAGTTTGTAAATTGCATCGGTTGCCCAGCTTGGTTTTAGGATGTTGGTATCGCGTAGTTGTGGATGTTTTTCATCGTCGCGGAAATTCAGCACAACGCCCAAATCATGCAGCAGTTTGATTAAAATTTGTTGTAAATTGGATTCGGTAATGTGGTGTTTTTTGCAGGTTGTGAGGTAATCATCATGGCTGATAAAGTCGCGGCGCATGTTTTCTAGTTGTTGTTTGAGGTCAAACCATGTTTTGGGCAGGATGTCATGTACATGTGGTAATTCGTTGATATGGGTTTTAATCGCGGTTTTGAGTTTATTAAGTCCGTTTTCAGTTTTGCAGGAAATATTGTAAAAGCCTTTGATATTAGGATATTTTTTAGTTAAGAATTTTTCATTAAGATTGATTTGATGTTGGTCAGTTTTGTTAATCGCCAGTAGGATTGGGGAATCACCGCCATAAGTTTGGATGATTTTAAGCCAGTATTCGAGACGGCTGAGTTTTTCGCCTTGACGGGCATCAATCAGTAAAATGTACAGGCTGCGTTTAGTGAGGAAAAATTGGTGAGTGGCGTGCATGATTTCTTGTCCACCAAAATCCCA
>JAYQWJ020000692.1:0-2217 GCA_035829175.2 Candidatus Albibeggiatoa psychrophila | reverse complement strand
CTTATGAACGACGGTGATAATGCTGCAAAAGGTGGCGGCTATCAATGGTTGAATTTTTCTTCAGCAAAAAGCCAAAATTCTAAAAATGCACATTTCCGAGTGTTTGGAAAAAGCATTTGGGAAACATTAGTAAGTGATCCTAGTAACGATCCAAAAGAAGGAGCTGCTGCAGGGGAAGTTCATGGGCGTAAATCTTTTCCAGAACTAGTGGCAGTTGCACCAAAAGCAGGGGAATTACCACGGGTTGAACTGGATACGCCCGAAGGTAAAACCCACGCCGAAAGTGCTTTAAAAATTTCATGGAAACGTGGCTCTTCTAGTAATGCTACCACTAGACGCGCTCGGGCAGAAAATGACGTTTTAAGTCAAAAAATTGCATCTGTCAGACAAGTCCTTATTGATGTATCTGAAGGTGTATCTTCAACGGTACTTGCTGATATTAAATCTTCTGTTACCCAAATGATTAATAACGCAGAAGAGGGCGATGTCATTGGTATTCAAATGTTTTCTAAAGATATGACGGAAATTGCACCTCTTACTGTGATTCTAGGAGAGTCTGAACGCAATACGCTAATATCCACTCTTGAAAAAATAAAGTCTGAATCTGAATTACCATATCTTAATGATGCTCTGCAAAAAACATTAGCTAATTTACTCAATGCCAACACTGGAGATGATTATATATCTTCGATTTTTCTCTTTGCAAATGGGTACAACGCATCAAACAGTTTTAGCGCATTCAACTCAATTGAGAAAGCAGAAATTCCTACATATATCTTCCATACTTCTCAATCTTGGAGCAGTGAGACCGTATTGCGTAAATTGGCTAAAGAAACAGAAGGTAGTTATTACGATGCCAACGATAGTAGTGAACTATCAGAACTAATATGGGATGCGGAAATTGACTCATCACCAGTCGTTGATATTGAGGTCAATACTGCTTCTAAACAAATCGATATAAATGAAACATTATCATTATATGTTGATGACAATTTAGGTGAGATTGAAATTACTTTGGATTATTCGGGTAACGTGAAAAATCTTACCATGGAAATGATTAGCCCAGATGGCACTACAAATTCTTTGACAACTGAGGATTACTGTGAAGAATACAGTGAAGATGGTTATACCGATAATTTCTGTTTTATAGACTTTCCATCCTTAAGCACTGGATTATGGCAGTTACGCCTAATCAATGCTATCAAAGCTGACGATGATGAAGATAACTACCTGTTCTATAACGTCAATGCCTACCCGGCAGACAATCACGAAGTCATTTTTGCTGGTGTTAATCCGCGTGGTGGTAATTATTTAATTGAAAAAGGTCAACCCTTGATTATTGAAGCTAGTGTTGCGTCTGATTTAAAAATCACTGGTATTGACATAAGAGGCGAGTTAGAAACCCCAGATGGTTCACAGATTGCATTTACCCTAAATGACGAGGGTGTAGCACCTGATAGTAAATCGCAAGATGGCATTTATACAGCTTCTTTAGATGCACCTGATGTTGGCGATTATGGAGTAACTGTATGGTTCGATAACAGTGCTAATACTGGTAGTTTCACTAACAAAGGTCCTCTTTACGCTCGTTTCACTCCAGATACGAAATTGATTCCAGTTAATCAAGCATTTACACGTAGTGCTTTTACTGCGATGACAGTGCGAGAAAAACACGCAGATTATGATCGGATCATGGATTGGTTGGAAATTGTACAATCAAATATATATCCAACTATTGGTGTGAGTTATCTTGGTTTGACTGATGGTTACAATGCTGTACGACATTACATCAAGAGCGATTGGGCATTAGGTGAGTTGAACGGAGTCATTTATAAGCGTGATCCACAAACTGAACAAATAATACCTGTAGGTTCAATTGTTGATTTGCTTCCTAGTGCTGAAGAAGCAGGCTTTTAATTACAACATATAACCTACATCCTTGAGTGTTAACTTACCAAATTGGTAAAACGGAAATGACTCGTTACCAAGTTTTGAGACTGTAAAAGAAACCAAGAGGACAGTCTCTGAGTTTGGTGGCGAGACTTCTACCTTACCCACTGCAAAAAGCAATTGATCCAAACATGGTCTTTGACTGAAATTATGCAATAGCTCAATAATAAAGAGGTGTAGACATGGGTTTATGCCTCTTTTCGACGTTCCGCAGCCCGCGTAGGTTGTGCTGACGAAGGAAGCTCAACAAAATGACAGCTTTCTTAA
>JAYQWJ020000691.1:0-1021 GCA_035829175.2 Candidatus Albibeggiatoa psychrophila | reverse complement strand
ACAAATATTAGACGACCAGTCTATTTTATGGAGTTATCCCTATGTTTAAAGCCATTTTATTAAATAAAACTGACAACGGTGTTGATGCACAATTAACCGAATTAGACGAAGCACAATTGCCTGAACATAATGTCACGGTACGAGTTGAATACTCCACAGTTAATTACAAAGACGGTTTAGCGATTACAAACAAAGCACCTGTTGTACGTCGCTATCCTTTTGTACCGGGAATTGATTTTGCGGGTACTGTCGAACAAAGCGATGACCCAAATTGGAAAGCAGGCGATAAAGTGATTTTAAACGGCTGGGGTGTGGGTGAATCACATTGGGGTGGTTACGCAGAAAAAGCTCGAGTTAAAGCTGAATGGTTAGTGCCTTTGCCAGAATCTTTAAGCAGCCGTCAAGCCATGGCAATCGGTACAGCAGGTTATACCGCGATGTTGTGCGTGATGCGTTTAGAACAATTGGGCGTAACACCCGATAAAGGTGAAATTTTAGTCACAGGTGCAAATGGCGGCGTGGGCAGTGTTGCAATCTCTATTTTGGCTAAATTAGGCTATAAAGTCGTGGCTTCAACAGGGCGAGTTAATGAAGCTGAACACTTAAAAGCATTGGGTGCAACAGATGTAATTGACCGCGCCGAATTATCAAGCCCAGGCAAACCATTAGCAAAATCACGTTGGGCGGGTGCAGTTGATACAGTCGGTAGCCATACCTTAGTCAATGTTTGTGCAAATATGAACTATGGCGGTGTAGTCACAGCATGTGGTTTGGCACAAGGCATGGATTTTCCTGCAACCGTCGCACCTTTCATTTTACGTGGTGTCACATTAGCGGGCATTGATAGCGTGTATGCTCCAATTGAAACCCGTATTGAAGCTTGGAAACGCTTAGCAACCGACTTAGACCCTAGTAAATTAGAAGCACTTTCCCAAGAAGTTGAATTATCTCAAGTGATTGAATCTGCAACTCAAATTATTGAAGGCAAAATTCGTGGACGCTTGATTGTCAAAATATAATG
>JAYQWJ020000690.1:0-4817 GCA_035829175.2 Candidatus Albibeggiatoa psychrophila | reverse complement strand
TTTATCTGGTGGTTGTTTAGTTTTGTTCCATAAAACCATATTCATAATAAACTTATGATTTAGTTATACTTTCACATTCATGAAAAACGTGATGTGGGCATTGTTTACAGACTTTCTTATCTAAACGAATAAATACGCCTTGAACCGCTTCACTTTTAGTATCAAAAATGTATTCATCATTCAAGATTTGTGAATATTCTGGTTTTTCCAGTAGTTTGCGAGCTTCATATTTCATATTAACAAAATACAATCCTCCTCCCTCTTTCTGGCGACGCTTTGCTTCTTGAACGATGATTCCAACCCCTGCAACATCTATAAAGTTGATACCATTACTCATAATCAACAAATGTTTTTTCGGCACATCTTGCCATCTTTTACTCACGTAATTCACCGCACCAAAAAATAAAGAACCGTCTAACCGTTCAATTTGAACTTGAGGACATTGCGGTAATGATTTTTTCTCAATATTGATAAAGCGACGACTAATATCATCGGGGTCGGGTGCGAGCAAAACAACTTTAGGTTTTGATGTACGATTGAGATAGATAACCAATGACAACAATACGCCTGCATAAATGGCAAATTCGAGTTCAAGGAATAAGGTTGCAAAAAAGGTCACGAGTAAAGTTGCTGTTTCTGATTTACTGGTTTGTATGATAGATTTGATATGGTGAAAATCAATTAATCCATAAGAAACCATCAATAAAATCCCTGCCATGCTTGGAATCGGAATATATGCGGTTAAAGGCGCAATTAATAATACAATCAATGCTAATGAAATACCTGCGAAAATCGCTGCCAATGGCGTTTTAGCTCCAGATTCATAGTTTAAACCTGTGCGCGTAAACGAACCTGATGCGGCATAAGATGAGAAAAAAGGCCCTATCATATTAGACAAACCTTGCCCGATAAATTCTTGATTACCATCAATTTGTTGATTTGAACGGGTGGCGACTGAACGTGCGATAGAGACCGCTTCAACTAAGCCTAATACGGCGATAGCCAATGCACCGGGAGCAAGTTGTTTAATCGTCTGAATTGAAAAATCGGGTAAAGATAAGGGTGGAAGGCTGGCAGGAATTTCACCAACTAACATAATGCCATGCTCTTCAGCTCCCATAATATAAGCCATTGTTCCACCTACAATCATTGCAAATAACATCCCCGGCCATCTTGGTGCAAATTTCTTAAATCCAAGTGCAACAAGAAATGTCACAAAAGCAATGCTAAAAGTATAATAATTGGTGGAGGGTAAAGCATTAACCAGCTCAATCCATGTATGAATAAATGATTCGCCAGATGGAACAGGCACGCCAAATACATTTTTAAGTTGACTGGTTGCAATAATAATCGCAGCACCTGCGGTAAAACCAATCACAACTGAGTGCGAAACAAAATTAACCAACGTCCCCAAGCGTCCCAAACCAAGCATGAGCTGAAATAGCCCCGCTAAAAAGGTCATGGTTAAAGCCATTTGAATAAATTGAATTGTTCCCGGTTCTGCATAAACGCTGATAGTGCTAAAAACCACGATTGACATTGCAACCGTAGGTCCTGAAATAAGATGATAGGATGAACCAAACAAAGCGGCAATAATTGCGGGCACAATCGCGGCATATAAACCATATTCAGGCGGCATTCCTGCAATCAGTGCATACGCAACCCCTTGAGGTAACACAATGATAGCGTTGGTAATCCCTGCTACTAAATCGGCTTGTACCGTCTGCTTATTTAGCGTGGTTAACCAATTCAAAAACGGAAAAATATTTTTTAGATTGCGACTATTATTTAACACAAAAGTCTATCCTTGGTCATTTAATTTGAAAAATGCGGTGCTTTATAGATAATATTGTATTTTTTGAATTCTGAACTAAAAACATAAAGAATAGTTTAAAAAAGCTTTAAAGCACAATTTATTGAAATATATAAATATTATGTATGTAATTGGTACTATTATGATGTGATACGAAAATAATGAATGATAAAAACACTCAAAATACTAATAGAAAATAACAAGTTATTTTAACAAGTTAGGATTGTTAAGAAAAATAAATAAATTTAATATGGTCAATAACCTACATTTTGACTCGTTAATTATTTTTTTGTGTTTTGCAATACCAATCAAATAAAAATACTTTATTTACAATGAATTAAGCTTTTATTTTGTCATTTATAACGCGGCTTGAGGATGAAAGTATGGTTAGTTTGATGAGGCAAATTTATGATGACGGTGTTTTCTGCATCCTCAAGGTTTCATAGACTTGGAATTTGAATACGCTACAATAATGAACAGCTCTTAGGAGGAGAATCGTGTGAAAAATAAAAAAAATATACAGCCAACCTTGCTTAAATATGATGTGGCAACAATTCAAAACGACATCTTGAATCATCTTACGCATACCGTTGCTAAAGAACGTACTAATGCGACAGAACGAGATTGGTTTTTTGCCGTAGCATTTACGGTGCGTGATTATTTGTCAGAACGTTGGATTGAAACTGCAAAAGCCTGTTACGAACAAGATAGTAAGCGGATTTATTATTTGTCCTTAGAATTTTTAATGGGGCGTTTATTGACAAACAGCATGATGAATTTAGGGATTTATGACGGGGTGCGTGAAGCCTTAGATAATTTAAATGTAACAGAACAATGTATTTCTGAAATCGAACCTGATCCAGCTCTGGGTAATGGTGGTTTGGGGCGTTTAGCTGCGTGCTTTTTAGATTCGATGGCAACCTTGAGTTTACCGGGCTATGGTTATGGCATTCGTTATGAATACGGCATGTTTTATCAACGAATTAAAGATGGCTATCAAATTGAACAGCCTGACAGTTGGTTACGTTATGGCAATCCTTGGGAATATACCCGCCCAGAAGTATTATTTAAAGTCGACTTTGGTGGACATGTCAATGAGTATGTTGATGAACATGGACGAGCGGGTTTTCATTGGCAAGAAAGTGAAGATGTGATGGCGATGGCCTATGATATTTTGGTGCCCGGTTATGGTACGCATACGGTAAATAATTTGCGTTTATGGGCGGCTAAAGCATCACGAGATTTGGATTTAAGCTCATTTAATAAAGGTGATTACTTTGAAGCGGTAAAAGTTAAAAACTGGTCGGAAAATTTGTCTAAAGTTCTATATCCAGATGACAGCACCGAAATGGGGCGTGAGTTGCGTTTACGTCAAGAATACTTTTTTGTGTCATCCTCTTTACAAGATATTATGCGGCGGTTTCTCAGTGTGCATAGCGATGTGAGAGAACTACCGAATAAAATTGCAATCCAACTCAATGACACCCATCCTAATTTGGCAATTCCTGAATTAATGCGGATTTTGTTAGATAAACATCGTTTGGAATGGGATGATGCTTGGAAAATTTGCCAACGGGTTTTTGCTTATACCAATCACACCTTATTGCCCGAAGCATTGGAAACGTGGCCAGTGCGTTTGCTTGAACGTTTATTGCCGCGTCATTTGCAAATTATTTATCAAATCAATCATCTATTTTTACACGAAGTCAGCCACAAATATCCCGGTGATATGGATAAATTATCTCGTATGTCGATTATCGGTGAAGAAGGTGAAAAACATGTGCGTATGGGGCAACTTGGGGTTATCGGCAGTCACAAAGTCAATGGGGTTGCCGCGTTACATACTCAGTTAATCAAAAGTCATTTATTTGCTGATTTTGATCAATATTTTCCAGACAAAATTATCAACAAAACCAATGGAATTACCCCGCGCCGTTGGTTGCAAGAAGCCAATCAAGATTTAAGTCAATTATTGAACAATACAATTGGCACTGAGTGGACAACTGATTTAGACAAATTACAACAACTTGCGCCATTCGCTGAAGATGCTAATTTTCGCAAAGCATTCCAAGGAGTTAAACTTGGCAATAAACAGCGTTTAGCCACTTATATTGAATATTTTACCAAGATTAAATTAAATCCCAACGCCTTGTTTGATGTGCAAATTAAACGGATTCATGAGTACAAACGCCAGCTTTTAAATCTGCTGCATGTGGTGACTTTATACAATCGAATTCGACATAATCCTGAATTGGATGTTGTGCCACGGGTAGTGATTTTTGCGGGTAAAGCTGCACCTGCTTATGTAATGGCGAAGTTGGTGATTAAACTCATCAATGATGTAGCAGATTTTGTGAACAATGATCCCATCGTTGCTGATCGTTTAAAAGTGATTTTTGTGCCTAATTATGATGTGTCTACCGCCCAGAAAATTATTCCCGCTGCGGATTTATCGCAACAAATCTCAACTGCGGGTATGGAAGCTTCTGGCACGGGCAATATGAAATTGGCGTTAAACGGTGCGCTGACGATTGGTACATTGGATGGGGCAAATATTGAAATTAAAGAAGAAGTGGGTGATGACAATATTTTTATTTTTGGGATGACGGCGGCGCAAGTGGAGCAAAAACGTCAGCATGGCTACAATCCATGGGATTATTATCACGGCAATGCTGAATTAAAACAGGTATTAGACATGATTTCGACGGGATATTTTAGCCCTGACGAGCCTGAGCGTTTTAAACCGATTACGGATGCGTTAACCGAACATGGCGACCGTTATATGTTATTAGCCGATTATGCGGATTATATTGGTTGTCAGCAAAGCATTGAGGCAATGTATCGTCAGCCTGAGGAATGGACGAAACGGGCTATTTTGAATGTGGCGCGGATGGGTAAATTTTCTTCTGACCGCACGATTAAAGAATATGCCGAACAAATTTGGCAAGTGAGTCCTATTAAGATTTAAACTATAGTCATTTTATTCTAAAGTGATACAGGACTG
>JAYQWJ020000689.1:0-4826 GCA_035829175.2 Candidatus Albibeggiatoa psychrophila | reverse complement strand
TTTGGTACAAAGTAAAAAAATCACCTTGAGTTTTAATGACGGTAACACTGATGTTGCAAAAATCACCTTATTAGTCGCTGATAATAATCAACTGGCAGATGGACAAAGTGTGATTCAACTCACCGCCATTGCCCGTGATAAAAATAACACCCCAATCCCCAATATCACATTGGGTTTTAATAGCAACTCAGAAACCGCGATTTTCAGTCAATTTAGTGCCCAAACCAATAGCCAAGGTTTAGTAACAAGCACCGTGACCAATACCATCCCTGAAACTTTGGACGTATATGCACAAGCAGATACGGTAAGCAGTGACATTACTCGTTTGATATTTGTGAATGGTTTAACCGATGGCAGAGTGGATGCGATTAATCTGACCGTCAGCAATAACTTTCAACGTGCGGATGGCACTTCCACTATTTTACTAGACGTGACTGCACGAGATAGCGAAGGCGATTTAATTCCTAACGTACAAATTAGTTTATCGCCGAGTTCTGATAGCGCATTTTTTACAACATTAACAGGCGTAACCAATCAAACGGGGCATTTCACCACCACTGTCACTAACACTTTAGCTGAAACATTTGAGGTGACACCGATTGCAGGCGGTACACGCGGAGAAGCGCAAGAAGTCAGCTTTGTTGCCCCAGCCGATAATTTAGTTTTAAACGTAGATAGCAGCACTTTAGCAACCAATCAAAGCGCAAATATCCAATTAAATGTATATCAAGGTGAGACTAATTCTGTGCCATTGGCAGGTGCGAGCTTCGCAGTACAAGTCACAGGTGCAGCTAAAACTAAAAATGTGGCGGGAACAACTGATGCAACAGGACAAGCACGGTTTCAAGTCTCAAATAGCAAAGCTGAAAATGTGGCTGTTACCGTGACCAGCGGACAATTTGAACAACGTTTAAACTTATATTTTGGCGCGAATTTAATTTTATTACCCAGCGAATCCAATGCCGTTAGCACCGCCAGTTTAAGTGCTATTTTAAAAGATGCCAATCAAGCCGCCATTGTTGGACAAGCCATTAATTTTAGCTTTGTTGGCAATAACAATGAAACTTTAAATCTGAATCAAGTTTTAACAGGAAATGATGGTTTAGCCGAAATCATCGTCAATGACATCCAAAGCGATGGCGGTCAAGTCACAGTTAAAGCAACTAGTGGCGCAATTGAAACTCAAGCCAAAGTTAATTTTAATGCCGCATTTGGTGACAATCGGAATCTTGCATTAAGCAGTAGCAGCAATTTATTAGACGCAAACGATAGCGCGATTGTGATTGCACGAGTGACCGATAGCAATGGTTTACCTATAGCAGGTCAAGTGATTGAGTTTAGTGGAGATGGTGGCGCGACGATTAGTCCAAAGAGTGACGAAACTAATGAAGATGGTGAAGCTTCAACACAGGTTAAGGCAAATAGTAACGTGCAAATTACCGCCAGTGTCAATACCGCTCAGCAATCGATTCCTTTGTATTTTGGGGCAAATATCAACTTAATTCCACAATCAAGCAATGGCACGGCTGATGGCAACACCGCAACTCCGATCACCGCAATTGTCACCGATAGTAATGGCGCGGCGATTCAAGGCATGCCTGTTAATTTCCAAATCACTCAAGGCACAGGTTTTTTGCAAGGCTCACCCGCGATTAGTAATGAAAATGGTCGCGCTGAAATTGGTTTAATCAGCAACCGCGCGGAAACCATTACAATACAAGCCTCAACGGGCAATTTAACCAGCAATACTAGTCAAATTGACTTTTTTGCTACGGGCATTAATCCTGATGTCGCCAAAATCGAATTAATCGTTAGTAACAGCCCTCAAATCGCTGATGGACAAGGACAAATTCAAGTCACTGCCATTGTGCGAGATGCGAATAATTTAGCTTTATCCAATATTCCGATTAATTTTGTCAGCAGTTCAAATAGTGCATTTTTTAGTGCTATCAGTGGGATTAGTGCAGAAAATGGGCGTTTTAGCAGCACCGTGACCAATAATGTTGTTGAAGAATTCAGCGTAACAGCCAATGCAGGTGGCGCAAGCAGTGAACCTGTCAACTTGGTTTTTAATACTTTAGCGGTTGATAACATTCGCCTTCAAACCTCAGAAACCGTATTGAGTTTGGCGGATGAAGTTAGCATAACAGTGACTTTATTCAATGGCTTAGATGATAATCAGCAAGCTTTGCCTAATACTCCTTTTACCGCCAGTGTGTCGGGCAATGCGACGTTAAACAATCTACCTGAACGCACCGATAATAATGGACAAGCCCGTTTTACAGTCAGCAATAATACGGTTGAAAATGTCACTTTGACTATTGTGAGCGGCACAAGTTTGCAAACTGTTGATTTATATTTTGGTGCAAGTTTGCTGTTATTGCCCAATACCAGCACCGCTGTAGGCGAAATCGTATTAACTGCATTGCTGAAAGACGGTAATAATACGCCGTTAGATAACGAGACGATAAAGTTTAGCTTTGCCGCGTTCAATAACGAAACCCTAAGCCCAACTGAAATCCTAACCGATAGCCAAGGCATTGCCACGGTGACAATTACAGATTTAAATAGCGACGGCGGTTCAGCATTAATACAAGCTTTACGCGGTTCATTGCAAGCTCAAGCTCAAGTGAATTTTACCGCCCAATTAGCCAATGGCTCACGTTTATTATTGTCCGCGCCTAATCAAGTTATTCCTGTTAATCAATCTGCGAATATTATTGCGCAAATGACTGATGAATTAGGAAATGCGCTTGAAAACCAATTTATTATATTTTCTGCCACGACTCAGGATAACAATATTGCTGAAGTGAGTTTAGACCCTCAACGCGGTTCAACAGATGCCACAGGACAAATGCAAACCAAGGTTTCTAGCTCCAAAGCTGAAAACATCAACGTGACTGCACAAGTGGCGAGTGTCAGCCAAACTGTACCTATCTATTTTGGTGCAACTTTATCTTTGTCACCATTACAAGCTTCCGTGGCAGCCGATGCCGAATTAAGTGCGGCGATGACTGCAACAGTGACCGATGGATTTAATGTGCCGATTCCAAATATACAAGTGATTTTCCGTTATTATTTTGATACTAATGAGGACAAAGCATTTAGCGAAAATGAGCTGCAAAACACATTGACCGCGCGGACGGATGAACAAGGTCAAGCCAGCATCAATATCCAAAGTATAGAACAAGGTACGGGACAAGTCTCAGTGACGGCGGGTTTATTAAATTCGGTGTCAGCGTCAATTGTTTTCACTGCATTACCCGCGCAACGGATTATTTTAACAGCGGAAAAAGAGGATTTAGCTGTTGCAGAACAAACCCAAATTATCGCCAACGTTGTGGATAAATATGGCAATCCCGTGCAAGGTGAAAATGTGACTTTTAGTGCTAATACGGGAACGATTGGAAATGAGGCGATTAGTGATGAAAAGGGTCAAGCTCCTGTAGGATTTGCAGCGGGAACAAAAGCAGGTACAGCGATTATTACCGCGCGTATCAACGAACAAATTAGCAGCATTTTAAATCTTAATATTCAATCAGGCGATGCAGGTGCAATTGAAGTCTTAAAGATTGAGCCACGGGAATTAGGCGTATTGGGTTCGGGTGTAGCACAAACCACAACCATTGAATTTACGGTTACAGACAATGCAGGCAATCCTGTTGATGGACGAGAAGTGCAATTTAGTTTAGGTGATACAGGCTTAAATGGTGGTGAAAGCCTCATGTTTTACAGCGCGATTAGCACTAATGGTGTGGTTTCGACAATTTTACGCACGGGTGCTGTATCGGGTACGGTGGATGTGATTGCTAGCGTTGAAGGGTCTGATGCCACCGCGATTGCACGTATACCGATTGTCAGTAATACGCCTGATGCCAGACATTTATCTTTAGCCGCAGCGTTTGTGAATATTGCAGGTGGGGTACAATTTGGCTTAGAAAATATTGTTACAGCGTATGTCGGTG
The DNA here is from genome assembly GCA_035829175.2 of Candidatus Albibeggiatoa psychrophila. Lineage (GTDB taxonomy): Bacteria > Pseudomonadota > Gammaproteobacteria > Beggiatoales > Beggiatoaceae > Albibeggiatoa > Albibeggiatoa psychrophila. Next base: position 861 of record JAYQWJ020000689.1, on the reverse strand, counting down.
ATCGTTATGGCAATGTGGTGGTCAGCGATACCAGCGTCAGCTTTATTAGTGAAGGGGGTTTGATTGGGCAAAGTGTTGGACAGGCATTTACCACAACGACGGTTTTAGGTCGCGCAACCGCCATTTTACAATCTGCCGCGCCAACTACACCGAATCTTGGCGGTGTTCCATTTAACACGACTGTGGGTTATGACTGCAGCTCACCATTCGCAGAAGTTACCAGTAGCGAGCCTCGATCATTATGCGGTAATCCGGGATTTGTGACGGTGATTGCTTATACTACGGGAAGTGAAAGTTATACTGATTCAAATGGTAACGGCTTGTATGATGCGAATGAATCATTTGAAGATTTAACCGAGCCTTATATTGATGCCAATGACAACGGGCAATTTAATGAAGGTGAAATTTATGTTGATGTTGACCAAAATAGCCGTTTTACAGCACAAAATGGGCAATTTGAATCTAATACAACGATTTGGACTGCGGCACAATTTTTATTCTCCGCACGAACCTTGCAGCCGACGATTATTCCTAATGATTTTGCTATATTGAATAAGGATACGCAGCAGTTTTTGGTTTCAGGGTTTAATGGAATTGCGCTTGGTGATATTTATGGCAATGCTTTGGTGGCGGGTACAAAGTTAACAATTAGTACCAGTGGCGGTGTGTTAGGCGGCGTGACAGAATTAGAACTTGATGATTATATTGGGCAAGGCATTCCTAATTTCAACTTCACTTTAGCAAGTGAACCTCCTGATGATAATGGGGTTTATCCTCCAAGCACTGATGTTATTATAACCTTGTCAATTGAAGCAGGTAATACAAATACAGCCACTGCTCCGGGTGGTAACGGCAATGGTA
>JAYQWJ020000688.1:0-7062 GCA_035829175.2 Candidatus Albibeggiatoa psychrophila | reverse complement strand
TGACTACCCAAATAACAACTATCCGCGCAATCCTTCTTATGAAAATCGTCGGGGTCGTGATAATGATGGCTATTATGATAATGACCGTGATTATCGAAATCGTTCAGGCACTTATGACAGTCGTGGAGAACGTAGTGAAGTCAATAAACCAAGACCTCCTGCGCCGACGGGAAACAACAAACCATATCGTGACAGTTATGAAAAAGAACGCTATGAATCAAGCACCTCAAACCGTAATCGTCCTTACAGTCATACTCCAAATCGCACGGAAAGTCGCCCTAATAACCAACCAATGTCAAGATCGGGTTCACGCAATTCCGATTATGACAGCCGTTATGAACGCTCGGAAGTCAATAAACCACATGAAAACAACTCAAAACCAAGTAATTCAAGACCAAACAATCGTTCCAATGCAAATTCATCTCGCTCAAGCAATTCAAATTATGGGAATAACAGAAATAATGCGCGTTCCAATGACAGCCGTTATGAACGCAATGAAGTGACTCCACCAAGAAATTCGCAACCCGTCAGACAGCCTTCTGCACGCCAGCCTGCACCACGGAATTCTCAGCCAGTGCGCCAACCTGCTGCGCCCGTCAACCGCAACACTAATAATGAAGAACGTCGTGCTTATACGCCGCCGTCAAACGACAATTCATCACGTTCATCTGCGCCAAGTTCTAGCAGCTCAGAGCGTCATGATTCGCGTGGTGAAAGATGATAAATATAAGTGTTTTCATATCAATTGTTAGAAACGGCTGCTAACATCCAAGTTAGAAAAACAAGCTTTTAGAACGGATATTGCGTAGAAAAGCTATCATTTACTCAAATATTTTGAATTTTCAGAAAATGGTTCACAATATTAGATTTTACGACTGATAAACAAGATTTTAGCCCTGCGCAATTGCGTTATAACCACATCCAAATCCATTTAGGAAACATTAAAAATGAGTGACTTAGCAACAAAAACATGCAAACCCTGTGAAGGTGGCGTTAGACCCTTAAACTCACAAGAAACTAAAATTATGCTTGCTAAATTAGCAGGTTGGCAGTTAGCTGAAAATGATACGGCAATAATTCATGCCTTTAAATTTAAAAATTTCTACGAAACCATGGCATTTATTAACGCAGTGGCTTGGATTGCACATCAAGAAGATCATCATCCTGATGTTTCGTTTGGTTACAATACCTGTCAAATACGCTATAGCACTCATGCGATTGGCGGTTTATCCGAAAATGACTTTATTTGTGCGGCGAAAATTGATGGTTTATTTGGAAAACCTATTGAACCCCTTGCTTATAAAACCCACGCGGCGATTTAATCTAAACTATGACCACACTTTCTCAGCTTGCATATTGCTTAGGGCAAGAATTACAGACTCGCCAATGGAAATTAGCAACCGCTGAATCATGCACAGGTGGCTGGGTATCGCAGATTGTCACTGAAATTGCTGGCAGCTCAACATGGTTTGACCGTGGTTTTGTGACTTATTCAAATCAAGCCAAACAAGAGATGCTTAATGTGTCTAAAACCATTTTAAAACAACATGGTGCAGTTAGTGAAGCAACCGTATTAGCGATGGTGCAGGGCGCGATTCAAAACAGTCATGCGCAAACCAGTATCGCAATTAGCGGCATTGCAGGGCCGGGTGGAGGCTCATCTGATAAGCCTGTTGGTACGGTGTGGATTGCTTGGGCAATAGCTGAAAAATATGAAGCTCAATGCTTTCATTTTCAAGGTGATAGACAACACGTTCGACAACAAGCCGTAGAAGCTGCTCTACAAGGTTTGACTCAATTCATCATTCATCATTCATAATATTGCCAACATGCTATATATTTCAAAACAAGGTCAAGGTCAGCCCGTGGTTTTACTACACGGCTGGGGTTTCAATCATCGGATTTGGTATCAAGTCGCACCGCATTTAGCCCAAAATTGGGAAGTGTGGCAAGTTGATTTACCGGGGCATGGTCAAAGCGATTTGTGTGATTATGATTTAGATGTGTTATTAAAGCTTTTTGCTGAATCCTTACCCAAAAATGCAATTTGGATTGGCTGGTCATTAGGTGGATTATTGTCAATGGCGATGGCACGATGGCAGCCTGATTATGTGCGTAGCTTATTTTTAGTTGCTAGCTCACCGTGTTTTGAACAAAAGTTAGATTGGGATTATGCGATGCAAACAGCGGTGTTACAACAATTTGGACAGAATTTACAAGCGGATAGTATTGGGACATTGAAACGATTTTTGGCTTTACAAGTTAAAAATAGTCCTGAAGCGCGACATGATTTACGTCATTTGCATCAATTATTAAAAACAGCGGGTTATCCACATTTGGATGCGTTGCAGAGTAGTTTGGATTTTTTATTTAAAACCGATTTTCGTACTGAATTAAAAGCGATTCAAGCCCCAAGTTTGCTATGTTTAGGAACACATGATGCGCTTGTGCCAATCAAGATGGCTGAACCGTGTCAAGCGTTATGGTCAAATTTGGAAATTATAAAAATGCGCTCGGCAGCTCATATTCCATTTTTATCTCATTTTGATGAATTTTGCTCAATAATGGATGATTTTTTAGCGCAGCAGAAGTAGGGTTTTGCAGTGCATTTAATATCTGAGGACAACCAATCTTTAAAACTGGAAGTCCTAGATAATTTAGGCACACACTTCTTTTTCAAATAAACTTAAAGACCGTGCAATTGCTTGATCCATATTGTAATATTGATAATCCGCTAACCGCCCTGCAAAAATCACGTTGCCTTTTAATTTTTCAGCTTCCGCTTGATATTTCCGATACAAAGCTTTGTATTCATCTTTAGGAATCGGATAATAAGGGATGGTTTCACCATGAATATGTGGCTGCGGATATTCTTCAACCAAAGTCGAACCTGCCACTTGTTGCCCCGTTAAATGTTTAAATTCAGTGATACGAGTAAATTCATACTCATTTGGATAATTTACCGTGCCGACGCTTTGCATCAAATCTTGTGTCGTATGGCGGAAATTAAACCGCAAACTACGGTAAGGCAATTCCCCGTGCATGTGACTGAAAAATACATCAATAGGCCCTGTAAAAATCATCCGCTCGCACTGAATATCGTTCGCAATATCCTGATAATCGGTATTGAGCAATAAACGGATATTTTTATGCCGCAACATGTTTTTAAACAACATTGTATAACCGCGTTTTGGCAAACCTTGATAAGTATCTTGGAAATAACGATCATCACGACTGATATTAATTGGAACTCGCGCCGTAACCGCTGCACCTAATTCTTCAGGGGTTAAATCCCATTGCTTTAAGGTGTAATGATGAAACACTTTTTGATAAATATAATCTGCTAAAAACTTAAGGTCGTGACCTTCTGCGGTTTCGCGAATTTTCAAAATCGGCACTTTGACGTTGAAACCATATTGCTCAACCAGCTGATTGGCTAATTTATCCGCATAATTTTTGGGAAATAAAGCATATAACGAGTTAATATTAAAAGGAATTGGGACTTGCTTACCATCAACAACACCCAGCACTTGATGGTAATAATGATACCAGTCACTAAATTGACTCAGATACTGCCAAACGTGTTTTGCATTAGTGTGGAAAATATGAGGGCCATACTCATGGATTAAAATACCATTTTCATCATAATAATCATACGCATTGCCACCAATATGATTGCGCTGATCTACGACTAAAACGGTTTTATTTAATTGGGAAGCGATACGTTCTGCTAACACCGCACCTGTAAAGCCCGCGCCCACAATGAGCCAATCAACTTTCATTATCAATCCTTAATTTAACTAAAAATTTTATTATACACCGTTCATTTTGCACCGATATGGCATTGTCAGAGAATTTGTTGTTATCTCGAGTATAAAAATAGATAGAAATAATTGGAAAAACTATTTGCAATTGGTGAGTATTTTGTGTTTATTGTTCGCCTATCTATTACTTTAACTAAACCAGACTTTTTTATCTATGCTGACACAGAATCAACTTAAATTTTATCATTCCTATTTAGAGTTAATCTTGTATAAAACTTATGCAGATTTGCGTGCTGAAACCGAGCGTACTTATTTAGGGTTCTTGTGGTGGGTGTTTGAACCTATCATGTATATGTTTGTATTTTATGTTGTATTTGCGGTTTTTATGGGGCGCAAGACGGATAATTTTGTACCTTTTTTACTGATTGGTCTGACGATTTGGCAATGGATGCAAGCCTGTTTAGCCCATGGCTCAGAGTCTATTTTAGGTTATCGTGGGCTGATGCAAAGTGTGCATTTACCTAAAGTCATTTTTCCTATTATTCTGATTTTGACCGATTCGACCAAATTTATATTTATTTTTACGATTTTATTGCTTTATCTTTGGATTTCTGGCTTTACTATCGGATTGCCTTATTTAGCTTTGCCATTAGTATTACTGGTCGAATTGATTTTTATTATGGCTGTCACTTTTTTTCTCGCGGCCATTGTACCGTTTTTACCCGATATTCGGTTTGTGGTCGATAAAGTCTTGCAAGCAGTCTTTTTTGCATCAGGCATTTTCTTTGCCTCAGAATCGATTCCTGAACAATATCAGATTTATTATTATCTGAATCCGATGGCAACCATCATTGAAAGCAGCCGTGACATATTGATGTATAACCAATGGCCGAACTGGCAATTATTATTTATCATTGGCTTTGTTTCCAGTATCGGATTGTTTCTGAGCATTCGCCTTATTGCCCATTTTGAATATACTTATCCAAAGGTGACTATGTAATGAGCAAGCAAAAAATTTTACAATTGGATAATGTGGGTATTAGCTATAATCGTAAAGGTGGCTTTTTAGGGCTTGGCGGTGATGTTTTTTGGGCTTTGAAAGATGTCTCTCTCAGCATTTATCAAGGTGAAACCGTTGGAATCATCGGGCGTAATGGGGCAGGTAAAAGTACCTTATTGCAGTTACTTGCAGGCATTTTGTTGCCAGATAAAGGCAAATTACAAAAATTTATGGAACATAAAGCCTCGTTATTGGCTCTACAATTGGGATTTATTCCCTATTTATCAGGTCGTGAAAATGCGGTGCTGAGTGGTATGTTAATGGGCATGTCTCGCAAAGAAGTGGAAGCTCGATTGCCAGATATTATTGAATTTTCTGAATTAGGCGAATTTATTGACCAACCTGTGATTACATATTCTTCAGGGATGGGCGCACGCTTGGGTTTTTCTGTCGCTTATTATGCAGACCCTGATATTTTGCTGATTGATGAAGTGTTAGGCGTTGGCGATGCTGAATTTGCGTTGAAATCGACTGCAGCAATGTTTGAAAAAATGCAATCAAATAAAACAGTTGTATTCGTTTCGCATCAAACCAGTTTAGTGCAAAATTTATGCACCCGTTTAGTGTGGATTGAAGAAGGTCGCACCATTTTAGAAGGTGAACCTGAGACGGTTTTAGCCGCTTATATGGGTGCACTAGAACATCATACCCATCCTACTCAGGCCGCTTAATATGCTGTTTAACAATTGATTCTAAACGTTTTTCATTAGATGTTGTTTGGATTGCGGGCTTGTTTGGTAAAACTTTATCTAACAGGCCATGTAGTCCTTGTAGTAAATTCTGGATATTTTGTTCACTTTTATCAAAAACCGCTTGGGTATTAATTTTTAAAAAGTTTTTCTCAGCATTGGTTAATTCTTGCGAGGTTAATACAACAATAGGTATTTTCGACCAATAGGCATTTTTCTGTAATTGTTCTAAAAATTGAAACCCATTCATCACTGGCATATTCAAATCCAATAAAATTAAATCAGGCTGTTTTTTGGCTAAATGCTCTAAAGCAACTTGTCCATTTTCAGCTTTAAACACGCGCCAATCTGCTTTATTTAACATCTCTGAAGTGGTTTCTCGACAAATTTCATTATCTTCTACTATCATCACTAACGGGTTTTGCTTATTATCCGTGATACGGTGTTTAGCAAGAATATCGCTTAATTGGCTGGCTTGCACGGGCTTAGATAAATAACCAATAGCCCCTAAACTCAGGCTTTCTACTTCAGAAGTTTCCGAACCTGATATTGTAATCACAGGAATATCTGCTAACAAACTGTTTTGCTTAAGCTTATCTAATACCCACCAGCCGTTATAAGGTTCAGGCATATAAATATCTAATAAAATCGCATCTGGGCGCAATTTATCCGCCAATCTAAATCCTTCCTCGCCATTTTTAGCCAATGCCACAGCGTAGCCTAATTCGGTTAGATAATCCTTAAATAAGTGCAAAATACTCTCATCATCATCAATGACTAAGATAATTCCTTGTTTTTTGGCTTTTTGATGTACAAAATCTAATTTGGCTGGAATAACAACGTAACAAGGTATGCGAATTGAAAATGTGCTTCCATAACCAAACTCGCTCAGCATTCGGATTTGCCCGCCCATCATTTCAATGAATTCTTTACTAATGGTTAAACCTAAACCCGTGCCACCATAACGCCGTGTTGTTGAGGCATCTGCTTGGGTAAAGGGATGAAATAGTTTCTCTTGTTGCTGCTCAGTCATGCCAATACCTTCATCAATCACACAAAAACTAAGCCATTCGCCATCAGCATCAAGACAACGAGTCACTTGTAAAATGACTGTCCCATGTTCCGTAAACTTCAAAGCATTGCTGAGTAGATTTAATATAATTTGGCGCAACTTAGTCGAATCCATAAAAACATGACCAAGGTTGCCAATAATTTCTAAATGCAGCTCATTATTATTTTTTTCGGCTAAAGGTTGAACCGTACTCACTGTATTATTAAACATTTCTTCAACAGCAAATGATTCTAGTTCCAGCTCCATTTTCCCCGCCTCAATTTTGGACAGATCTAAAATATCATTAATCAATCCCAACAGATGTTCACCTGCACTATGGATTTTCTTTAAATCGGATGTAAAATAATCTTGTTTGAGTTCTAAGTCTTCTGCTTCTTCTTGTAATAATTCACTATAACCAATGATGGCATTAAGCGGCGTGCGCAATTCATGGCTCATATTGGCTAAGAATTGACTTTTGGAACGGTTTGCGTTTTC
>JAYQWJ020000687.1:0-3354 GCA_035829175.2 Candidatus Albibeggiatoa psychrophila | reverse complement strand
CAAGCTGAGTTTGGTAGCGAGCTATCCAAAGCTTATTATATTTAAAAACTACTTAGCAAACTCCGCACAAGGGTCTTCATTTAACCAAGATTGATCATTACATGCTTTCACGGGCCAAACCACAGATTCTAAATCATGGAATACTGAATTACGGAAAGTCTGAATTTGCTTGACTTCACACGTTTTGGCATCATAAGCGACAATACTACTGGCAGTTGAAGCTTGATAATCAATACCAATTAATAACCATCCATTTGGTTGAATATCTAAACCTTCAATTTCACCTTTACGCCCACCAATTAATTTAAGCTGCGAACTGTCATCACGACCTTTCAAGAAATCAACCACTTGGTCACTAATTCCCTCACAAGCAATTTTCATCACCTGCGTATTTGGATTGTAACGCCACACTCTATCTTCACTGGACATAAACATCACGCTACCGTCGCTACTCCACGCCAAACCTGTGACATTATTAAGCCCACTGTGTTCAAACTGTTTGTGGATTTGCGCAACACCTGTTTTATGGTCAATGTGTAAAATCGCCATAAACGAGTCTTTTTTATTCACAATGCCCCAGCCCCACAATTGTTTAGTGGTTGGATGTAACGCAATACCCGCCACTTGCTCAAACTTAATGCTGCCATCAATGCTGACGATGCGTCCAACTTTACGAATATGCCCGGTGGTTTTATTGATTGTGTATAAATAGCCATCCACTTCTTTACCATATACATTGGAATCATCACCGCCCGTGCCAAGCAACAAATTATCATCATCGGGATGCAATTCCATACCTTCAATATCATAACCGTAGAAAGTACGAGTTGTGCCCAATAAACGCATATCGCCATCTAAACCCACGCTTAAATCGATAATCACAGGTTGGGAAATATTTAAACCTTCGTCATGAATCGCATATACTAAACAAGTGTCTGGCGTGGTATCAATAAACACCCGCAATGGCTCACCGCCGTTATACACGGTCGTGCCATCCGTCAAGCGATACCCCATAAACACACTGATTTCACCACGAACTTCACCTAAATTGCCTTTAAAGACAAAAGTATCAATCCCTTCTGGTAAGGCTTCAAAAGTTTGAAATGGTTCAATATCAATGCCTTCATGCCAATCCACCCAAGAACCATCCGCCAACTTCATGACATCGGTAACAACACCGTTAAAGTTATGTCGTGCCATCATCAACATTTCACCCGCCAAACCTTGATGTATCGGGTCAACACCAATATGAGCTTGCAACTCTAGCCCTTTTGCATCTTTTTTGGATAATAAAGTATTGTTGGTGCGAGGAATATCACACACCGCAACGCGCGGGTCAAAAGTCGCCTCAGAGTCTACTATATCGCCATTGGATTCAATTTGTAGCATGTCTTCAAGTTCTTGCTCTTGTTCAAGTGCTTGTTCAGGTTCTTCATCAGTCACCTTGTCACCGATACACGCGCCTTCAGCAATCACCGTTCCTTGACCTAAAATCACATTATTGATACACGCATCAGCAGTAATAAAACCGTTAGTAATAGTTGCAGGAGCATTGGGGTCGCCATTAATATCGCCTTTAAAATTACCGCCATTGATTGTGGTATTAGGCGCAAGCGTGACATCTTCGATTGTACCGCCTCGGCTTACATCAATTTCACCGCCAATTTTACCGCCTGTTAAATCAATACCGCGTAATTCAAAGTTGGTGATTTCACCATTATTAATCACATCTTGACCCAAAATCACGTTATCAACATGACCATCTTGACCAACAACCACATCTTCTAATAAAGGCAAACCGTCATCATTACCGACAAAATTGCCATTCAATTCGCCATCATTGACATAAGAGTTTTTGGCTAAATGCACCGTGCCATCGTCATCCACTTCATCTTGATCGGGTCGATAAATTGAACCATCTGCCACAATCACACAATCGCCAATCACCACATCGCGCCCAAATTTAACCTCTTTGCCAATCACTACATTATTTAACACGGTATTTGGTAAAACAATCAGATGTTCTAAACGCGCCGTCGGTTGACAATGTTCAGTTGGAAGACCTTCAATTATGCCTTCAACGTAACCACCTTTAATCACTGTATTATCATCTAACAACACATTTTTAATCACGCCACTAACAGGACTTTGATTAAGAATTTCACCACGTAACATGCCGCCTTCAATCAAATCGCCTTTCAGTGTGACATTTTCCAATACGCCGCCGTCATCAACTTTGGTTTTACCTGTCAATATGCCGCCTGAAATTTTGCCGCTTGACTTGACATGACTATCAGATACCCAGCCTTGGCTATCAATTTCACCTTCAACCACGATATGACTGATACTGCCCGTTGCTAATACCGTTAAGTTTTCAACCGTTTCGCCTTCCGCATTACAGGCATAATTTAAACGACCTGTGACCAAACATATTATTTTCACTTCATTTTCTAATTCTGAATCAAGTTCTGAGTCAATGTCATCTTCTGGTTCGGGCTGTTTTGGTTCTTCGCCATTGGCATCAATATCGTCATCAGTTAGTTCAAGTTCTGGAATCTGCTCCAAGTCTGACGGTGGAAATATAAAGTCTGCAATACAATGGGTTTCAGGTTTGAGCAATTGTAAGCTGTGAGTTGCATTTTTTCCTGCATCGCTACAATCACCTGACCAACCAGCAAAAATATACGGTGCATCAGGAATCGCAATCACGCCGATAATGGTTTGAATGTTGTACTCACCTGCGCATGAACCTTCGTTGGTTTTGCAAGTTAATTCAGGCACTGAATCGGATTGTACTGCGCCACTACCACTACGAATACTGACCGAGAATTTAACTTTTTCTGTGGTATTTGGGGTAAATATCGCATGACAAGCTTTATCTGATGTCATCAGCACTTGACCATTGCTATCACAATCGGCTTCCCAGCCAGCAAATGACCAACCTGCTGTGGGTATAGGTTGCAAATTCACTGTTGAATCTTGAATCAAATCAGTTAAGAAACATTTTTCTGTTGTTGCAGAATGACAATTAAAGCTTGGATATTCTGAACTATTCACTTCACCATCGCCAACTAAAAGCACATTTAATATATATGTTGGCAATAATTCAAAGGTGGCAATACATGTCGTATCATTATCTAAAATAATCGTTTCAGATTTGCAATTGTCACTCCAACCAACAAAATAAGCATCATCATGTGGGATGGCGGCTAGCTGCAATTGTGTACCCAATAAATAGTCATTTTCACATTGGTCATGTGCACCATGGTTACTACAAGCAATATTGACTGGCAAGGTTGTTACTGTGCCAAAACCTTGTCCTTCAAATTGAATGGTTAATTTTCGCTGTGGCAA
>JAYQWJ020000686.1:0-3572 GCA_035829175.2 Candidatus Albibeggiatoa psychrophila | reverse complement strand
TCACCGCGACTTACAGGCAATTTTGGAAACCCTGAACGTTCTCGCATTACTTGAGCTACACCTTCTAGCTCTCTAGCTAAAGTTGGCGTTGCACGAAAATTAAGTAATTCCGAACGCTTTTCTGACTTTGACATTAGGTATTCCACTATCCATTTTGGAGTGCTACGATTGTATAACAAAGTTATATGAAATACAAAGCACATACTAAGCACCTAATATAGCGCATATTTTATGTTAAATCATTGTATTTTAAGAAAATAAGAAATAAAGAGCAGCGGCGAGAAAGAAATATACAAGCAAATATTCCCACACAATGGCTGTATGGGAAGTTTATTTTTAGAAATGAAATCTATTTGACTTTAAAATCTGCTAAAAAAGCATAGTAACCGCCTAAGCCTTCGACTTCTAATTGTCCTTTACCTTGTTTTGCTAAATCTTCAAAGTAAGGTAACAATCCGGGGGGATAATGTACGCCAAATAATGCAAGCCAACGTTGTAGAACCCATTGAAACCATTTAGGTAAATCACGCTGGTCAGAGAAATCAACAATATGAATCACGCCATCTTGCTTAACATTTACTAACGCGGTGTCAACGGCTTGCGGCCAAGGTGGAATCATAGACAAAGCATAAGAAAAAAACACAGCATCAAACGGTTTATCTAAATCAAAGGTTTGTTGATAATTTAATTCCTCAGCCAAACAATGTTTTAAAATAATTCTGCCTGTCAAACCTTTTGCATCAATTTTAGCCTGTGCGGTGTTTAACATTTCTTGTGACGCATCTAAGCCGTAAAACTGTACTTCTGGATGTTTTTTGGCTAATAACATTAAGTTACGCGCCGTACCGCAACCAATTTCCAACACGTTATCACCCGCTTGCAATGGCATGCGCTGAATCAATTTATCTCGCCCAAGCAAGTAATATTTCCGCGTCAAATCATAAATGTACCGTTGATGGCGATACATGTTGTCCATCGCTTTGGCTTGATCCATCTTTGTTTCCTTCATGACGATATGTAAAAATTGGTTATCTTATTATTGAGAACTGACAGTCCAACTTGAGAACAAAATAAACGCCATTCTTGAGTTGAACCCGTTCTTAAACATCCAACGTTTTATGCGTCAACACTATTAGGTTTGCTAGGCATTGAATAAATGTGGAAGCCACCGTAAATTGCGGAACGATCTTTTTTATACAATTCTTTAGAACGTTCTTCTTCATACACAAATAATTTGCGTAATTCAGGAGGCAACTCAGTTTCAATGGGCGAATCAGTAGACGCGGTACGGAAAATAATTCGCGTACCCGGTTTACCCACACGCGCAACCTCTTGCCATAAACCCGTTAATACTTCGGCATTCATCCAGTCTTGCGAATCCAAGAATACAAAACGGTCAAGCGAATTATTAGGCTGAGATTGCAAATAATCAATCAGAGAAGTAACGTGAGTTTCAATACGATGTATATTTTGTTTTAAATCATCGTAATTTTCAGGCTTCAAATACGCAGGCACAGCACCTAATTTCTCGCTGTCATAACGTAAACTAAAACCTTGCCACGCAAAATAATTGGTTTGAATTGGGAAGTCACACGCTAAATGGCGTACTCGTTCGCGGTACAAATTAACCAAGTTGCCATCCGATTCTTCTTTCATGAATTCATGCTGTTGCGGTGGAATGCCTAAGCTAAATACCGCAAGCTGCATATTACCCACTTTTTTCACTAACCAATTATCAAAAAACGGGGCAATTTCTTCTTGGAAAATCTGTTCTTGTTCCGCAATAGTTTGAGCCTGCAAAATACGCTCAGGTTTATATTTAGTCATTTTGGAAATACGATGCAATAAACGCATAAAACGTCCAAAACGCGCATAATAGTACAAATTCTTTTTGAAATACTTAATCCGTGTTTTACCTGTTGCACGACGTAAAATAGAACCTTTTTCCCAGAAAGCCCGTGATTTTTCATCCATGTGAGGTTGGATATGTTGGTAGTAGTTTTCTATATTATGTGGCTGATCTGCTAAGCCAAAGAAGTCAAAAAAACTTTTATAATCAGGCAAATGCTCAAGAGATGCCAATTTGAGGCGAGTTAGGTTCATGTGATATTGATTCAAATCAACAGCCACAATTTTTTCAGGCTTTTCTACGAGGTAGTTTAAGAGATTACAACCACCTGACGAAATCGTGAAAATACGACTTTCTGGAGTCAGCTCTAAGGCTTCGATATCAACTTCAGGGTCTTCCCAAATTTGATTATAAACAAAGCCATTAAACCAAAGGCTAAACATACGCTGTAATATGCCTTGGCGAGTCATTAATGATTCGTTGTGGACTGCGGTTTTCAACAGCCCTGCTGAGACTGAACTCATTGTACGTCTTTCCTTACACTTTAAGGGTTAAAACAAATATTGCACAAAAGATTGACAAAAGTATAACAAAACGCTCATACTACAAAACTTGTCTATTCGCAATCGTTTAGCCTATCCATTTTATGATAGCTTGGCTTTGGATAAAAGACCTAGAAGTAAGATTTTTCAAAAAAATTATTTTCCTACTTCACTTAAGTAAGTATAATCTGCATTCTATTCTATGCTTAAAAGTTTTGTATGTTGCATAAATTGCATTTATTACTACCCAAGTTTCCTGTTGACACTGATTCCCTTCCTGATTTAAATAATCTCAGTTTGCTGACTACTCGCGCGAAAAAAACAGCGTGGTCTTATCAAAATATTGATGCTTGTTTGTTTGATTTGTTTGGCTTTAATGCTCAAGCACTGCCAATTGCAGCCGTGACTTATTTGGTTGATGGTCAGGATTTTGAACAAAATAGCCTTTATTTACGCGCTGATCCCATTTATTTACAAGCTGACCGCGACCGTGTTTTATTATTTGATGCAGAAACGGCGTTACAAGATATAATACTCGACGAAGCGCAACAATTAGCCGCTATATTAAACCAACATTTTGCCGAAGATGGGCTATGTTTTTTAGCTCCGACACCGACTCGCTGGTATCTTAAATTAGCTGATGATGTTAAACCAAAATTGGAATTGTCCAGTCTATCAGAAGTCAAGGGTGCAGATGTACATGATTACATGCCTGCGGGTGAAGATCGATTGCAATGGCGCAGTTATTTAAATGAAATTCAAATGTTGTTATATCAAAATCCAATCAATGAAGCCCGTGAAGCGCAAGGTAAATTGCCGATTAATAGTGTCTGGTTTTGGGGTATGGGACAATTACCTGTGTTGCCAAAAAATAATTGGTCGCAAGTTTGGGGTCAAAATGTTTTAGCCGCAGGATTAGCGAAAGCCAGTCAGGTGACTCAATCGGTGTTACCAGCTCAATTTGAGCATATTTTACAGCAAACAGGTGAGCAACTCATTGTGTTTGATAAGCCGCAAAATGTGCAATTTTTAGAGGATTTAGATAAGCTTTGGCTACAACCTGCATTGGATGCTTTGCGCCAAGGTAAAATTGATGAGCTTATTTTATATACTGAAAATGGGCTTTTTAGCTTGAATTCACGTCAATTAGCTCAGTGGTGGAAGTGGAAGCGTGATTGGAA
>JAYQWJ020000685.1:0-10651 GCA_035829175.2 Candidatus Albibeggiatoa psychrophila | reverse complement strand
AAAACTATCTCTTTTTATTTCAATTACTTAAAAATTCATTTCACATCAAGCGTATCATGGTATGTTGTTGTGTTGGGCTTCCTTCGTCAACCCAACCTACCGAGCTAGGGGGCGTTCTCAATCAAATCCAAAAAGCATAAAAATACTCTAACTATCAACAGCTTGCAATAGTACCGCACTTTCAAAGGTTATTTTGTCTTTTAAATTCAATATGTTACTAGTTGAATGAGAACACTCCCTATATAAATACGTGTAAATCATTATCATCACTGCTTATTATCGTATATCTGCTGTGCTTGAATAACCGCTTCTTTGTGTGTCTCACTCCATTGCACAAGCTTTTCAAATACTGGCTTAAGGCTTCTCGCCAAATCTGTACACTCATATTCAACCCGTGGCGGAATTTCTGGATACTGAGTACGTTTAACCAAACCATCACGTTCCAGCTCGCGCAACTGTTGCGTTAACATCTTTTGTGAAATCTCTCCGATCGACCTTTGTAATTGATTAAAACGCATCCGCTCGTCTTTAAGATGCCAAAGAATTTCAGGTTTCCAACGTCCTGCAAAAACGTTTAATGCACCTCCAATCGGACAAGAAAATACATGTTTTTTTATAGCCATACGATTACCTAGATTTAACAGTTACTAAAAAGTACCTACTTTACAAAATAATAGTACACTACTATAGTATATTCAATATCTTTTATTCCCTAAAAAGGCTCAAAATGATGAAGATGCTACAGAGGGATAAGCTGGCATTAGGTGGATTTGCAGGCTTAAAAGAACACCGTCTCGTAGTCGATCAACGCATTGGTGGCAGTAATGACACATGGGATGGAGTTGGCAATTTCGTTTATTTAGCGGATGCACGTTTTCAAGCTCATGGTGAGACAAGAATGCACGCGCATCGAGAGATTGACGTTATTTCTATTATTGTGGAAGGGCGTATTAATCATCAAGGCTCGCTAAAACATGGGCAGTCATTGAATACCAATCAAGCACAGGCGCAACGTGCAGGCGGTGAAGGGTTTAGCCACAATGAAATCAATCCTGATGCTAAAAAAAATCGAATGATGCAACTGTGGGTTTTACCTGAAACCCAAGGTGAAGCGGCTGATTATAAATTATACGACCTAGAACAAAACCAATTGACACGCATTTATGGTGGTTCACATAGTCAAAATAACACGCTGGATAGCCATACAATAATAGAAGTGGGCTTGTTATCTGCCGAACAGGAAATCTCAAAAAGTGGTGAATTTATGGCATATATCACCCGAGGTTGTGGGCATTTGAATGGTAAAACTGTAAAAGAGGGCGATTTGGTGCGTGGCGATATACTCCATTTCAAAGCGGTTGATGATGTACAGTTGATTATCATTTTTACTGAACAATTTGAATCATAATATTTTAAGGAAAAAATCATGGCTAAATTATTGTTTTTGGCAGGAAGTGCACGTAAAGACTCTTTAAATAAAAAATTGGCAAAGCTCGCCTCAAATATGGCACAAGATACAGGCGCACAAGTCACTTATATTGATTTAAAAGACTTTGAAATGCCCTTGTATGACGGTGATCTTGAAGCTCAACATGGAATTCCCGATAATGCTAAAAAACTCAAACACCTTTTTGTAACGCATGATGGATTTTTCATTGCATCACCAGAATATAATAGCTCAATGTCTGCGCTTTTAAAAAATACCTTAGATTGGATTTCACGTCCACATCAAGAAAATGAAGCCCCTTTAAGTGCATTTAACGGTAAAGTAGCCGCATTGGGTGCTATTTCCCCCGGAGGATTAGGTGGGCTGCGTGGACTTGTACCATTGCGTATGATGTTGGGTAATATAGGCGTGATAGTTGTTCCTTCACAAACTGCGATTGGTTCTGGATTTCACGCATTTGATGAAAATGAACAATTGAAAGAAGATGCACAAATGGCAATGCTTAAAGCAACAGTTAATGAATTTGTGAACATTGCTAACCAAATCCACGTTTAAAATCGGCAATAAAAAACTGTTTCCAGTAAGCACATGACATCATTAAACTATTATAGCCACACCCACACAATATGAAACGAATAAATGGTTTTACTTAGATAATGAGAGCTTTGCACGAAGGAGGTAACAGAAGGTATAGGAAGAAAAGAGAGAAAATAAAAAAACCAACTTAAATATCTTCCCAATAAATACGGCGTATAGACTAAAAAAAGGCTGAAAACCGTTCTATAATTGTTTTTAGACGCAACTATTGCGTAGTGATAGATACCCCGCGTTTAATATTGTAAGCAAGACAGACTGAGAGCTTTGCACAGAAGGCAGAAATGGTCAAAAAAGAGTAGGATAGCGAAATCAGAAAAAAACAGATAATAGAGGCGGTATTGATGGCATTGAAAAAGTACGTGGCTTTTTAGAAAAAGATTTAGCGAAAAATTATTCATTGGATGAATTAGCACGATTAGCAGGTACAAATCGGACAAATTTAAATAAACGTTTTCGTATTTTATTTGGTGCAACTGTTAAAATATTTGTCATGTTAGAATTGCAAATTAATTATCTTAAAACTCAAAGAATTTCCATCCTTCCCATAAACCCGCGTCTTGTTCTAACATCAATTGCAAATAGTGAATATATTGTTGCATGATGCCTTCGAGTCCTTGACTAGCATCTAATTGATATAATTCAAGTTTAAACTTATCGCCACCAACCCAACGCATCCAGCCTGCGACAAAATCAACATCATGCCGTAATGCCATTTCAACTGTGCCTGTTGGACAAGTCAATTGCCGCCCATAAAAATCTAAATCAATACTGCGCTTTTCAGCATAAGGATTAAAAACATCATTTAGCGTGATTACAATCTGTTTTTTTTTAAGGGTTTTGCTCACTGAACGTGTTGCACTTAGCGGGGTATTTTCATCGACCAGCACAAAATTGCCACCATGATAATGTGCCTCACAATCAGTAAAATATTGGTCATAAATATCAGCAAAATAGGGATAAACTGGGCTGTCTTTTGGATTCATTGCCAAGGTTCGAATCAATCGCCCTAACATGCCAATACTCACCGTAAACAGGAATGGATGGTGGTTATGATAAGTCATGAAAACCGTCGCTTTATCACTTTGCAACCCCCTTTGAAAATCCCAATCACCTGAAACAATAATATGTTTTTTAAGCCATTGTTGCGAAAAATGACGAATACGAAAAATATTGCAATTGGCAACGCCTGTATGCTGAATAAACTGTTTCCAACCATTATCTGCAAATGATTCACCTAAACACTTTGAGATATTTTGTTTAACTTGTTGCTCATTGCCAATATGCGGGCTTTGATAACGAGCATTTAAAATTGCCAATTGATACGCTAATGCCTGTGGTTTAACTTTGGCAATCCAGCGTAAGCGATGTAAAAATTGGGCGTATTGTTGTCCGTAGTAAGCTGCGTCCATAAGTTACCATTGAATCTGAAGTTGGCAACATTTTAGCTGCTTTAGATTTTAAAAACGATAATAAGCATTTGCTCAATTTTACCGAAAGAATTTTCTATATTTTAACTATTTAATTTATTTAGAATAACACGCTTTATTTGGCATAAAACCCAGTCAGAGCCAAGCCTAAAATAACAAAAATAGACAGGCTGATTAAGCAACGCAAAACTTGTTTTAATAATTTCCTAACGTACAATATTTAGTTTGTAGCGATTTTCCTATGTTGGACACGCTTAGGACTATAATTTGCTGTATGATATACAACATTTTAAGAATAAACATCAAGGAATGTGATGGCAGTTTACAGAAAACTCATTGAAGGCATAAAAAAAATTCTTACGCCTGCCAAACGACCCAAAACAACTCACACTGAATCCACACTAAGACCTCAAAATAGTGCGAAATCTCATGCTGCCTACAGAATTTCGCGTGATGAACATACCGTATCGCGCAAACAAATAAGTAAAAATGCACTAAAAGTATTATATAAATTGAATCAAGCCGGTTATGAAGCCTATTTAGTGGGGGGCTGTGTTCGTGATATTTTGCTGGATAAACAACCTAAAGACTTTGATGTTGTTACCAATGCACACCCCGATGAAGTGAATGCATTATTTCGCAATTGCCGTTTAATCGGACGACGTTTTGTGCTTGCACATATTCATTTCGGTAGAGAAATTATTGAAGTCGCCACCTTTCGCGCCCAGCATGATAGCAAAAAAGGTGAAGGTGTTATGGTTGACGGTCGTATTGTGCGTGACAATGTATACGGTACTCTGGAAGATGACATCTGGCGACGTGATTTCACCACCAATGCTTTATATTACGACATCAGCGATTTTAGTATTATCGATTATGCTGATGGTTTATATGATTTGGATGATGGCATATTGCGCTTAATTGGCGACCCGATGCAACGTTATCAAGAAGACCCTGTTCGTATGTTGCGGGCTACGAGATTTGCGGCAAAATTAGACTTTGAAATTGAATCACAAACAGCTGCACCGATTGAGCAATTAGGGCATTTATTGGCAGGCGTTCCACCCGCTCGCTTATATGAAGAAGTCCTAAAATTATTTTTAACAGGACATGCAGCACAATCATTTGAACAATTGCAAAAATTCCATTTATTTGAACACTTATTTCCACAAACCAACACTCATTTAGATGAAGAATTTGCTCAGACACTCATCCAGCAAGTTTTGCAAAATACTGACGAACGGATTGCGGAACAGAAAACTGTCACTCCTGCATTTTTATTCATGAGCTTGTTATGGCCGCCAATGTTGCCGCATGTAAAACAGTTGCGTGCGCAAGATATGACAGAGCAAGATAGCATTATTGGTGCAGGTCAAATCGTGTTACAAATCCAAGCAAAACACGTCTTTATTCCGAAACGCATTGTGAGTATTATGCAAGAAATTTGGTTATTGCAACCACGTTTAACTCGGCGTAAAGATAAGCGTTGTTTTAGTGTATTAGAACACCCACGTTTTCGGGCTGCGTATGATTTTCTGGTATTACGCGCGGCGGCGGGTGAGGAAGGCATTCAAGAATCAGTAGATTGGTGGGATAATTTCCAAACCACTGAACAACATGACCGCCATGAAATGGTGCAGCAGCGTTATCCTCGCAGACCCCGAAAACGTAATAATCAAAAACGTAACAAAACAACAAATTCAATAGATTCAGCAGATAATCAATCGACGGATTCTCCAGCAGACAATAAAAATGAAGAAGCATAAAGCAGTTGCTGAGCGTTGCGCCAGCGTCAAACGAGATACCCTAGAAACTCAAATCAGTGTGAGTTTAAATTTGGATGGAACGGGCAAAGCTCAATTTCAAACAGGGCTGCACTTTTTAGATCACATGATGGATCAAATTGCCCGACATGGTTTAATGGATTTGGATATTCAGGCAAACGGCGATTTACAAATTGATGCTCATCATACCGTTGAAGATATTGGCATAACACTCGGTCAAGCCTTTAACAAAGCATTGGGTGATAAAAAAGGCATTCGTCGTTATGGTCATGCTTATGTGCCATTGGATGAGGCATTATCGCGAGTGGTATTAGATTGCTCTGGTCGACCGGGTTTGGAATATCATCTTGAGTTTCCAACTGAGAAAATTGCTGATTTTGACGTGGAATTATTTCACGAATTTTTCCAAGGTTTTGTCAATCACGCGTTGGTCACATTGCACATTGATAACTTACGCGGACGCAATAGTCACCATATTATTGAAACTGTATTTAAAGCTTTTGGACGCGCCTTACGCATGGCGGTTGAATCAGATAGCCGTATGCAAGATATGATGCCATCTACAAAGGGAAGTTTGTAATGAAAAAGGTTGTTGTGATTGATTATGGTATGAGTAATTTACGCTCAGTCAGCAAAGCCTTAGAACATGTTGCAAACGATGCTTGGCAAGTACAAGTCAGCCGTCAAGCCGATGAAATTTTACAAGCGGATAAAGTGGTATTTCCCGGGCAAGGCGCGATGGGTAATTGTATGCAGTTATTGCATGAAACCCATTTGTACGATGTGATTAAGCAAGCGATGGTGGAAAAACCATTTTTAGGGATTTGTTTAGGTTTGCAGACTTTATTAACATCAAGTGAAGAAAATGGCGGCACACAAGGCTTTGATTTGATTAAAGGCACAGTAACACATTTCCCAACACCTCTAATTGATGGCGAAACGCAGCAAAAATTAAAAATTCCACAAATGGGCTGGAATCAAGTCAAACAAACTCAAGCACATCCATTATGGCAAGGGATTGAAGACAATAGTCGTTTTTATTTTGTACATAGCTACTATGTTGATACACAAGATAAAGCTCATATTGCAGGTCAAACTGGTTACGGCATTGATTATACATCGGCGATTGCGACAGATAATTTATTTGCAGTGCAATTTCATCCTGAAAAAAGTCAGCACGCAGGCTTGAAGTTATTGGAAAATTTTTTAAATTGGTAGATTCGGCAGAAAGGATTATAGGACGGTCGCGTTAAAATATAGCATGAGTTTTAATTTGTTAAGGAGTCAACAAGTTAAGAATGTAGCGTTTTATAGTCACGCAAAAAAATACTTTTCCTGCTTTTTAGTAGACAGATTTAAGCACGGTGGCAAAATATTTTGAACATGATTTAACGGATTATGGATGGACAGGATTTTTTGGCTGAATCTGGATTTGCGGGATTTTGGGATTAACAAGATTGGATTTATAGGTGAGCTTGTGAATCCTGATTCTGAAGATTTTGGATATATTTCAGGACTGCCAATCCTTTCAAAAACTGGCAATCCTAAATTGTATTATTTCATCGCACCTTTGCCATAACGCTCTTCATAGCCTTTACGTACAGCATCAATTTGCGCTGGGTTTAAGCCATTAAAAAACCAATCATGACCTTCAATTGGTCTGAAATGTTTGTCTAACAATTTCTGCGCTTCTTCATCACCAACCAATTTTTTCAACTCAGGAATGAATTCAAAATAGGTATGTTTGGCGACTTCATAAATACCATGCCACCATGTGTAATCAGGTCCACTCATCGATGCACCATGTCTTGCGCGACGACCTTCATGATGCCAAATTTCCCACCAAACCCACTCAATTTTTTCATCAAATGGCGCAGGCGTTAATTTACCAGAAGTTTTCAAATCAGTGATCACAGCCGCAATCGGTTTAGCAAATTTTGTATTGTATAAATCAACTAAATCATCAAATTGCTTGTAATGCCCATCGACGTACTCAGAAGTATGACACGCATAACAAATACCTTCCATTTTGCCGCGACGATCTTCCCAAGTAAACACTTCAGTGACCGTGCCACCTTTGGCTTTTGGATGATCAGGTTTATCACCGACTTTAGGTAATGGCTTCCCTTCAGGTAAATCATATTGATGTCCATTATCTAAACGTATCAAATTGATTTTATTTGAAATAGGAGTACGTAAATTCCATGAAAGCCGTTCGCCCACATCATGGGTTTTAGGTTGGTCGCCTGAGGCACTCATGTGACAAGTGGCGCAAGTTGGGGCAGCACTGTAATCAACACCCGCAACCCATTTGTCTGAACCTAAATTCATTTTATCCACATTGGCGCGGTAAATAATGCCATGTTTGGATTCGTTATAGACTTCAATTTGAGGATGGTCAGGGCCTACGTGACATTTACCACAAGTGTCTGGTGTCCGCGCTTGGGCACGAGAGAATTCATGACGACCATGACATGCCGTACACGCGCCTTTTGAACCATCTGGATTAATACGCCCAATACCTGTGTTTGGCCAAGTCTCTTTTGTAGGTTTACCTTTTTCATCAATTTCAACTGTTGTACCATGACATTGACGACAACCTGCATTCACTGCGGCAGGGCCACCAATCACTTCGCCTAATAAATTATCTAAAGAATGTAAAATTTCACCAGCACTGGCATGATGCGAACGTTGTACTTCTTTAAATTCACGCGGATGACAGGTAGAACAATCTTTTGGTGTCACAATCACAGAAATACGTTGATCGTGATGTTCATAACCATCAATATCATCAGGTTCTGCTTTATGGCAATCTAAGCAATCTACGCCATTCTGACCATGTTTACTGGTGTTCCATTCCAAATACATACCGGGACTTTCTGACATGTGACATTCAACACATTCTTTACCTGCATCAGTACCCCAATCTTTACCTTCTTTCCCAGCGGGACGTTCTGCAAAGCTTTGGCTACTCAGCAGCAATCCCAGCATAAATAATAAAATATGCCCTAATTTGATGTACATTAAAAACACTCCTAAATTTTGATAAATTAACTTGCTATTTCAATTTAACAGAATAAATAGGATATATCCTTGATATAAGTCAATAAACTGATTTAATAAAGTTGGCAGATTATGTTGCTTAATTTGTGAATTATTGGATATATGTTATAAAATCTAAAGAATATGCAAAAATGGGTGGGTAGGCTATTTAGCCTTTTAGGAATCTTAGGCGTTTAAAATATAAATTTTCTTTAATTTTAGTGATTAGCATTGCTGTTGCGTCTCTTATTGAGAGTCTGTCCTCTTACTCCATGCAGCAAAGAATCATTGATGCTGTTATGTATGATGAAACTGAGCTGATTGCCCATCAATTTGAACAATTTCTGATAGCCACTCAACAAAAAACAACCAGTATCTCAGAATTTTAAAACGAGCGAAAAAGCACTTATACCACCGTTGAATTTGTAGGAAATACTGTAATTTATATTTTTATTTTTGGAATTGCTTATTATTTGCTGACATTACTGCACAATGTAATTTTATTGAATATATATGATAAATATAGAAATTTGGTGCTTATCGTTAATATGTATACAAAATGGGCATATCCTCTCATTTTTATTATTTTATTGAGCTATTTGAGTATTGAAGCAATTATTACAGGATTGGCTTAGTTGGTTTGAGTGCAAGTTATGACCTACACTCAAGTTTTTATCTCCAACAATACATTTTTTACAAATGAACATAACACCCCCTAACGTCTATGCCAGTCAGAAACCTCCTTTTTAAGTTCTTTCTTGTCCTTGTGACGTTGGGTAGTTTTGGATTTTTCGTGCACGCCACCTTTGCGCAATAGCGGTGAACGTGCAACATGGTTTCGGATAGGATTAGGCATAATAAACTCCTGTTGAATCTAGTTATTTCATCATATTAAAGAGGACTGTCCATCCTCAAAGACTTAATTTAAAAAAGCGTGGTTTTTCCACTTTGCGTAGATTTTTCCTCACATAACGCAAATTCTGTAAAAAACTGGGCATTTGTTCAGTTTCCTGAAAACAAAACTTACGCGGAATTTTGCTATACAATGAACGGGGCGGCTCACAATGTTTTAAGGCGCATCCTGTTTCATAAGTGTGATAATAAATATGATGGATGCCTAACTCGTTACGAATAAATTCAATTGTTGCCATCAACATTGCTTCTTCCCATACCTTCATGTAAGGTTTTAGCACAGTATTAAAATAAGCAATAACATCAGCGGGTTCGGCATCTAAACCACATTCATAATATTTATCTTCTTCATCTTTATGCAATTTCATTCGCTGAAAAGTGCTAATAACTTCTTTAATCCAATCGCTTTGAATTTCTTCAATTAACGCTTCATCCGAATTAAAGTCTAAATCAATCCGCGCCCATGCCAATGTCTCACGAAATCGCTCCTCATCATTCTTGTCTTGCATGGCAGGATGACAAATACAATTAAAGTAGGCTTCGTAAGAAGGCTTGACTAAACGTTGGTAGGCTTGGTCATGATGATTGGAAAAATTAAGTTGTAAAACAAGATTATAGCCAGTGCGGGAGGTTTGATAATAGGTGTCATATCTATTGTTGCCCCAAGCCGTGAGACCTAATAGAAAATACAACTCTTCATCCCAAACCATGGCTAAATGTTCGGCAGTGAGTTCACCTTGCCCAGCTAAAGCTAAAGCAGGTTTAAGCATTGGTTTTTGTAATAGTTTTGCGAAAGGAGAATGTCGTAAAGTACTGATTTTTCGCGACTGTTTGTCAAGATAATACGATAGCAACAACAGTGCATAGCGGTCTTTAAAGTAAGTAAATAAGGTACGCCCTTTGGGTAAACATTCGATAATCTCGTTTAATAGCTTTTTGTCCATGATTTTATCTCCAGATGCACATATTGCAGGTAGATGAGTAAATGTGTTGCTCGAGTTCGTTTTGAGTTTGTGTGTGTCAAATAAGTTAAAGAAATCAAAGTATTCTCCTTTTCAATTAACAATTATCAATGAACAATTAACAGTAGTTCGTTGTGTGAATGAATTGAATAGTCATGATATTATGTACTCCTATTCATGTTGTAAATTAGAGTGCTAAGCTTCAGCTTGAATCAAGAATGTGACTTGTAAAGCTAAAACTTGGCACTCCGTTAAGGATTTATATTAAAGTGTAAAAATTAGCCTTTAACACAAACCACTTGTTTCAAAGTATGTACCACATCGACAAGGTCGCTTTGATGTGCCATTACCGTATCAATATCTTTATACGCGCCGGGAATTTCATCTAAAACTCCTTTATCTTTACGACATTCAACGCCATAAGTTTGTTGTTCCATATCGCTGACATTAAATGATTTTTTCGCCTTAGTACGACTCATT
>JAYQWJ020000684.1:0-3482 GCA_035829175.2 Candidatus Albibeggiatoa psychrophila | reverse complement strand
CCCGTTTCCGTGATGAATGCTGTAATACGGCATAACCCAATGCAGCAGATAAGAATGAACCCACAAGCACACCTAAGCGAACTTCGTTCATTAAAACGTCATTGCCAACAAATGCGAGTGAACCGATAAATAAACTCATGGTGAAGCCGATACCGCATAATAAAGCCACACCATATAAATCCAACCAATTACAATCTTTTGGTAGACTTGCAAAGCCTGTTTTAATCAATATCCAACTGAATAAAAAAACACCAACTTGTTTACCTAAGAATAAGCCTGCAATCACACCTAAAGGTACATTTTCAGCTAAAATGCCTAATGACATGCCCTCAAATGATACGCCTGCATTGGCAAATGCAAAAATCGGCATAATCGCAAAGGCAACCCAAGGATGTAATAAATGCTCTAAATAATGTAAGGGTGATTCTTTATGTTTAGGATTTTCAGGGTTTTTAAGTGTTTTCAATGGAATAAAAAAGGCTAATGCAACGCCTGCTAAAGTCGCATGAACTCCCGATTTCAACACGAAATACCATAAGAATAGACCTGTCACAATATAAATCAACAACTTGGAAATACCAATGAAATTATAAAATGCCAGTAAACCAATGATGCCAGCAGCCCATAACATCGCATCATAATTTAAACCGTGTTCACCACCAGAATAAAAGAATGCAATAATCAAAATCGCGCCCAAATCATCAATAATCGCTAATGCCATCAAAAATAGTTTTAAAGACAAGGGAATTCGAGAACCAAGCAACACCAGTACGCCAAGTGAAAAGGCTATGTCTGTTGCTGCGGGAATCGCCCAGCCTTTCATTGTTTCAGCATCGCCAAAGTTGAACAATAAATAAAATGCGGCGGGTAATAACATGCCGCCTATAGCGGCAACGCCCGGTAATAAAATTTGACTGGGACTAGACAATTGCCCATCCATAATTTCACGTTTTAATTCTAAACTCACCACAAGGAAAAATATTGCCATCAAGCCGTCGTTAATCCAGTGTGATAAATGCTTTTCTAAATGAAATTCGCCAATATGAAACCCCATTTCCAATTCAAGTAGATGATGATACCAGTTAGAAAGTGGGGCGATATTACTACATAATAAAGCGATAATCGTTGCGAGAATTAACAAGGTACTACTGGCTGTTTCTAGTTTTAGAAATTCTTGAAACACCGCTGTTGGGCCTGATGAACGAAAAGTCGCAAGCACTTTTTTTACATAATGGTAAGAAGTCGGCATATAATATTCCTAATAACTTAACCTGTTGTATTGATGTTAATAATACTAAATAATTTTAGCCAATGTGTAAAATATATTTCCCGAGATTATTCCAAAATGCTGGGGGATAAGCTGGAAAAAATCGGGATGGCTTATTTAAATAATTAACGCATAACCAAAATTCTTTTTAAAACGTGCTTTAAACACATCTAAATTAAATTGATGGCTCTGCGAACCGTGATGCTCCACTTTAATCGCGCCCATTAACGATGCAATGCGCCCAATAGTCGGCCAGTCGGCATCTTTAAGTAAACCATATAATAAACCAGCACAAAACGCATCACCACAGCTCACAGGGTCGTTGATAGCCTTCGCTTGCGCAGGGGGAATTTTATATTCAGTACCTTGTACATAAATCATTGCACCGCCCGAACCCAATGTGATAATCAAACCTTGTCCACGCAAAGCCACCTGTTCTGGGGTCAAATTAGTACGGCGTTGCATCACATCCCATTCTTTTTGATTGACTAAAATCCATGCGGCTTGTTCAACGAATTTAAGCAATTCATCGCCATCAAATTGATTAATAGCATGTCCGGGGTCAAAAATAAAAGGGATACCCTTCTCGGTAAACTGTAAAGCGTGGCTCACCATACTTTCAGTACTGTCATAAGAAATTGTCCCCAATTTGACATCATCAACTTGCCAGATTGGATGGAATTGAGAATAACTTGTGGCACCGGGATGGAAAGCGGTCATTTTATTATCGCCCATATCCATTGTGATAAAGGTACGAGCAGTGGCACTGTGTTCTACAATTTTAATATGGTCGCGCGAAATTCCAAGACTGTCAAACCATGTTGCATAGTCATCAAAATCAGTACCAACAGTTGCCATAGGTAAAGGCTTTTCACCTAATAATTTCAAATTATAGGCAATATTACCCGCACTACCGCCAAATTGACGGCGTAAATCAGGCACCATAAAATGTACGTCAAATGGTTCGGGTGAATCAATCTCATCTACAGGGATATTATGCTTAAACTTGTCGTTAAACATCATCACTGTGTCATAACTCATTGAACCACAAATTAATGCTGACATACACAAACTTCCTTTCTAGGTCTGGAATTAAGCACGATTAAACTAATTATGTTATCCAAGCCTACTTATATCAATAGTTCTGAACCAAAACTTTGTTGATAGCGTTGTTTAAATTCACTTAATGTAAAGCTGTGATTTTGCGTACCGGGCAGTTCGATTTTCAATGCACCTAATAGTGATGCAATGCGTCCTGTCACTTCCCAGTCCAAATCATTCATCAAGCCATATAATAAACCTGCACGATAGGCATCGCCACACCCTGTTGGGTCTGATAATTTTGCGGCTTTAGCACAAGGTACTTGATAAGTCTGATTTTTAGTATAAATTGTTGAGCCTTCACCGCCTTGCGTGACGATTAATGCTTCCACTTTTTCCGCAACTTGTTGTGGCGTATATTGCGTACGTTCTTGCATCAATTCCCATTCGTAGTCATTAACCACGACGTAAGAGGCTTGTTCAATAAAACGCTTTAAATCATCGCCATCGAACATAGGCATACCTTGACCGGGATCGAAAATAAAAGGAATATTGGCTTTAACAAATTGTTCAGCATGTTGAATCATTCCATCACGACCGTCTGGCGATACGATACCAATTTTAACCCCTTTCGCATCAGTGACTTTATTTTCATGGGCTTGCATCATTGCACCGGGGTGAAACGCCGTGATTTGATTATCATCCATATCAGTTGTGATAAATGCTTGTGCGGTATAACTCTTGTCGATGATTTTAATATAATCGCGCGAAAGACCGCATTGATCCATCCAATCTGCATAAGGTGCAAAGTCAGCTCCAACAGTTGCCATAAGCAAGGGTTCACCACCTAAGAGCTTTAAATTATAGGCAATATTACCCGCACAACCACCAAATTCACGACGCATATCGGGCACCATGAATGAAACATTTAAGATATGTACTTTCTCTGGCAAAATGTGATGTTTAAATTTATCGCCAAATAACATAATAGTATCGTAGGCAATTGAACCACAAATTAAAGCTGACATAATATTCTCTTGGAAGTATGGAAAAGTCGTACAGTTTGCATAAGTTAAGAAAAGATGTCTAGTCAAGTTAGGGAATTTATTGGAATATGAGACTAGTTTTAAGATAAATGCGTGATTAATTTGTTAAATTAGCTGAACCAATATTC
>JAYQWJ020000683.1:0-2144 GCA_035829175.2 Candidatus Albibeggiatoa psychrophila | reverse complement strand
GATATTCAAATCAGCCATGCACAACTTGCTCTCGCGCCTGAGAAAACACTTTCATTTATCGGCGGTAATATCAATATAAATGCGAGTGAGTTAATAGCGTCAAGTGGGCAACTTAATCTAGTTTCTATAGCACAGCAGGGTGAATTATCCATAACTGATTTTGAGACAAGTGAATTTCATAAACAAGCAGCGATCTCATTGTTTGAAAAAACAAAATTAGATGTCAGTGGTTTGCATTCTGGCAATGTGCTGATTCGAGGTGAACGCTTAATAAGCCAAAACTCAATCATTCAAGCGGATGCTTATGGTTTTCAACAAGGTGGTGGAATTGATATTAAACTCACTCAATCTGCTTTATTTCAGGGAGATAATATTGCTATTTCAATGAATAATTTTGGGCAAGGTAGCGCAGGTTATTTAAATATTGATGTACCGAATGTAGATATTGTTGGCAGCATTATTAGCGCAGGTAATTTTGGTGCAGGTCAAGCGGGCAATATCAGCATTAAAGCGCAACACATTATGCTGCAAGCAGGCGCGTCTATTAGAAGTGATACGTATGCTACACAACAAGGTGGCAAGATTGATATTTCAGCATCGGATAGCCTTACAGTAGAAGGGTATCGTAGCGGTAATATGACTTTATTTGGCGGTTTGATATTAGAAGATTATCCCAGCGAAATAACCACCAACACTTATGGTAGTGGGCAAGCAGGTATTATTGATATTAAAACCAATCAACTGTTGTTAAATGGTGGATTTATCGCCTGTACCACATTTGGTTCAGCTCCAGCAGGTGATTTATTGATTCAGGCAAATAAAGCAACCCTTTTGAATGGTGCAAGTATTTCTAGTTCATCAATTGTTCAAGGTTTAGGTGGTAATATTGACATGACGATTGACGACTCCCTATCTGTAGTAGGTCAACGTTTGGGGTCATTTCGTATTCGTTTGGGAGAGCAGTTATTTGAATATAAAAACAATCAATCGGTTATTGCCGCTGCCGCATTAGGAATCGGTGACGGTGGACACATTTCTATTACAGCACCCCATATTTTTATTGATGGCGGGGGAATGATTGCCACATCAACCACTGATACAGGTCATGCGGGTGATATTGATATTACAGTCGATCATTTACAATTAACCCGTGGTGGTCAAATTAATAACAGCAGTGGTGGGCGTATAGGCACGGAGCTTATTATTGGTACAGGTTTTGGTGGTTTAACAAAAATCACAGCCAACCGCATCACCGCATCAGGTGTTAATTCATACGGTATACCGAGTGGCATTGTGAGTAACACTTTAGGCGTTGGCAATGGTGGTGACATATTCATTGATACACAATATTTAGATTTAGCACAACAAGGCACAGTGGCGACCAATAGCTTTGCTTCAGGCAATGCTGGCAATATCTATATTGATGCAAGCCAAATTCACTTAGCTCAGCAAGGCAGAATCACATCGGCAGCCACTCAAGCCATTGGCGGTAATATTAATATTGATGTTTCACATTTATTGAATTTACAACAAGGACAAATCACCACAAGTGTTCATGGTGGAGAAGGTAATAGCGGTGATATTATCATTCAGCAACCCCAATTTATCGTGTTAAAACAAGCACAAATTATTGCACAAGCTGACGAAGGGCAAGGGGGAAATATTCAAATTGTAGCTGACCAACTTCTTAGCTCTCCAAATAGTTTAATATCAGCTTCCTCTAGGCTGGGTCTTGATGGTGATATAAATATTACTTCACCTGATGAAACCATTAGTGGTGGATTATTCATTTTAAATAAAAAATTTGCAGAACAAACTCAAATCAAAGATGTGTGCAAAACCGCCGTTGCAGGACAAAAAACAACCGAATTCCAAGCGCCTTTAACCCTTAAAGTAGACATGTACCGCTTTCCAAGTAATTTTATTGAAAGTTGGATACCCAGTATCTCGAATAGATTGCAACCTGTTTCCTGCCGTTAATCAATTTATATTTCCCGTCATAATAGTTGTAAAATAACCATAGATTTGCTCGAATTTATTAAGGGGAAGGGAAATGCGAATAACAATGCTATGTCTATGCGTGTGTGTGACCAATATTGCACAAGCAGAGATTTCAATTAACAATGAACAATTATCAATTAACA
>JAYQWJ020000682.1:0-2023 GCA_035829175.2 Candidatus Albibeggiatoa psychrophila | reverse complement strand
ATTTTAAAATGCGTATCTTGCACATTGGGAAATACTACCCGCCTTTTGCTGGTGGAATTGAAAATTTCCTCACCGATTTAGTTCAAGCTCAGGTGGCTCAAAATCAACAAATTGCAGCCCTTGTGCATGACCATGATATTCAATGGCAACGTTTTTTTGCATCGGTTCAAGCTGAAACGCCAAACAATCCATTGATTTATCGCGTGCCTAGCTATGGTCGATTATTGTACGCGCCTATCAGCCCGCAATTTTTATTTTGGACAAATCGGGTGATTAAACAATACCGGCCTGACATTTTACATTTTCATCTGCCAAATACCTCCGCGTTATGGGCATTGATGTTACCCGCAGCACGACGCATTCCTTGGGTGCTGCACTGGCATTCAGATGTGGTGTCTAATATCGACAATCGAGTGGCTGTTGCGTATCAAGCCTATCGTCCTTTTGAACAAGCCATGTTACGTCATGCAAAAGCCATTATTGCCACATCACAACCTTATTTAGATTCCAGTGTCGCGTTACAAGATTGGCAACAAAAATCCTGCGTGATTCCATTAGGTCTTGCCGCACAACGTTTGCCAGAACCAACTCAAGATGCTTTGAGATGGGCACAACAACAATGGCAGCCTGATTTGCAACGCATTTTACACATTGGGCGTTTAACCTATTACAAAGGTCAGAAATTATTAATTCAAGCCTTGCAAGACTGTCCTCAAACCCAATTATTAATCATTGGCAAAGGTGAATTACAAACCGAATTAGCCGAGTTAATTCAACAACTTAATTTACAAAGTCGAGTCAAATTACTGGGTTTTTGTGATAATGCACAATTACAAGCCTTACTCAGTAGTTGCGATGTATTTTGCTTACCTTCATTAGAAAGAACCGAAGCCTTTGGCGTGGTATTGATGGAAGCGATGCGTTATGCCAAACCTGTGATTGCATCTCAAGTTGAAGGCTCAGGAATGGGCTGGGTTGTTGATGATAAAAAAACGGGCTTACTCATTAAACCAAATGATATTAAAAGCTTAAGCCAATCAATTCAGCAACTGGCTGATAAAAATCAACGCCAGCAATTTGGGCAAGCGGGTTATGAAAAATTCGTACAACAGTTTGATATTATGCAAGTATCACAACAATTAATCCCGCTTTACACCCGTATAATTCAGCCACAATGATTTTATTAAAAACATCTCTAAAATATCAATTTCTTCTGTTTTGCCTATTTATTTTAAGTTTTGGTATTCAAGCAAATCCTGTGCAAAAGATTATTTCGCTTAACTTATGCTCTGATATTCTATTATTGCAATTAGCTGATGAGTCGCAGCAATTATCAATAACGTTTCTGATTAATGGAATGCGCCCGCATATTTCGATTCCAAAAACGGTGCAATTTAATCGGGGTTTACTGGAGGAAATTACGTCTTTTCAAGCAGATGTCATACTGGCACATACATTTACCAGCAGTCTGACTTTACAACGTTTAGAGCAATTGGGTTGGTCTGTGGTTAAGCTCAAAGCCGCTCAAACCATAGAAGATATTTATCGCAATATAACCCAAGTGGGAAAAGCCATTCAAAGACAACACAAGGCATTGCAGATTGTTGAAAATATGAAAATGGCTGTACAACGCATAACGCAATTGAATCAGCAAAAAATATTAGTGTTTCATCCTAATGGCTTTGCTGTCGGTCAAAATACATTAGTGGGCAATATGTTATCGCATTTAAATCTACATAATATTACCGAAGAGATGGGAATTGTTTTTTGGGGAAAAGTCGGTTTAGAGAAAATTTTACAATATCAACCTGAATTTATTATTTTAAGCACCAGCTTATTGACTAAACCCGCGTTAGCAACCACACTTTTACAACATGCTGTTTTACAAAAAAGACCGCATATTGAAGTTGCGAATAACTTATGGCAATGCGGTAATCCGCTTATTTTAAAAGCCATGCAGCATATTATTCAGCAAATAGGTTTAAGTTCAAAACAGTAAAAAAATCACAGTAGAGACAAAGCA